>CAZVLI010000614.1:0-3150 GCA_964627965.1 uncultured Rhodospirillales bacterium | reverse complement strand
GACAATGGTTTCTTCGTCGGTGCTGCTGGCGGCATTCATCTGTTCACGCCGTTCGCGGGCGCGCTGGATGGCCGAGCACACCGACGCCGTTCGCGTTCGCCGTGGCGATCACATCACGTGGACGCAGCTTGCCCTCGAAGAACTGGAGCTCGCCGGCCGAGTCCAGCGGGTTGGCGATGCACTGCGCGGCGGTCGGTTTCGGGTCCTCCGCCAGCGCCAGCTCCAGCGCGTCGGGATGGCCGATGGCGGTGATGCCCCAATGCGCGATCAGCCCCTCCGCGACGAACTTCGCCATCGCCGGACGCACGGCCTCACGATAGGTGGTGATCGGCGTCGCGCGCTGCGCTGCCAGCGGACCGCGCCGCATCTCGTGATCGTCCGGCACGATGTTGGAGTGCAGGAAGAACAGATCCAGCCGCTCCAGCCGTAGCCGCTCAAGGCTGTCGGCGATGGACTGGCGCAGCTTCGCCTCGACCTCGGCCGGCGGCGTGTCGCCCAGCAGGCACTTGGAGGTGACGCGCACGCCCGCCGGCAGTTTGCCGTCGAAGGTTTCGCCAACCACCAGTTCAGCCTCGCCGTCGCCATAGCGCGGTGCCAGGTCGAGCAGGTCGATGCCGGCGTCGACGGCGGCGCGCACGGTGGCGACGCATTCGCTCCGGCTGGTCGCGCCCCAGAGTTGCCCGAGGCCGCCGCCGCCAAGCGTCAGGACCGACACCGAACCGAAGTTGCCGAGCTGGCGTTGCTGCATGTGCGAATTCTCCCCATCTTCTGCGTCGGAACCGTCGTATAAGAACCCATGTTCGACGTCACGCTCACATTCGACAACGGGCCGGACCCGGATGCGACGCCGGCTGTGCTTGATACGCTGGCGCGCCGTGAGGTGCCGGCCAGCTTCTTCGTGCTCGGCCACAAGTTGGCGGCGGCTGGCGGGCGGGCACTGGCCGAGCGGGCGGCGGCCGAGGGTCACTGGATCGCCAATCACACCTACTGGCACGAAACGCCGCTGGGGCGGCTCGACGAGCCTGGTCGCGCGGCCGACGAGATCGCGCGGACGCAGGGCCTGATCGGCGACCTCGCGCATCCCGACAAGCTATTCCGGCCGTTCGGCGGCGGCGGCGAGATCGGCCCGCACCTGCTGAGCCCGGAGGCGCTGGCCAGCCTGAAGGCCGATGGCTTCACCTGCGTTCTGTGGAACGTGATCCCGCGCGACTGGGAGGACGCCGACGGATGGCTCGACCGGGCCATGGAACTGATCCGGCCTTTGCCATGGTCGCTGGTGGTTTTGCACGATCTGCCGACCGGCGCGATGGCGCATCTCGACCGGTTCATCGAAACGGTGCGCGAGGACGGCGGCCGTTTCCGCCAGGACTATCCGCCCGATTGCGTGCCGCTGCTGCGAGGGCAGGAAGTCATGCCGATGGCGCCCTATGTGGCGCTGCCGGCCGACGCCGCCGACTGACCTCGACTTGCTTATGGGCGGCGGCTCTGGCACAGGAGTCGCGACGGCCAAGGAGAGACCCATGGCGAAGATCGAAATCGAATACTGCGTAAGCTGAAACTACGAACCGCGTGCCCTCCGTGCGAGGGACATTCTGGTCGACCGTCACGGCGCCGAGGTGGCGCTGAAGAAGGGCTCGAACGGCGTGTTCGAGATCACCGTCGACGGCGACTTGCGGTTCTCCAAGAAGTCGCTCGGCCGGTTTCCGACCGACGAGGAAGTAACCGGCGTGGTCGCCGGCTAGGCTGAGAGGTCACGAAGATGGGAATGCGGATGGCGATCGCCCTGATCGTGGCGATGGGGGCAAGTGGGCAGATGGCGACGGCTGGATCGTTGGACACGCAAGGGCATCGGGGCGCGCGCGGCCTGTTGCCGGAGAACACGCTGCCGGCGTTCCAGAAGGCCATCGACGTCGGCATGGTCACGCTGGAACTCGATACCGGCGTGACCAAGGACGGCATCGTGGTGGTCTCGCATGACCGCCGGCTGACGCCCGAGATCACCCGCGGCCCGGATGGCGAGTGGCTCGACGATCCGACGCCCGCGATCCATGAGCTGACATACGCCGAACTGCAGACCTACGACATCGGGCGCATCAAGCCGGGCACCCGCTACGCCCGCAACTTCCCCGACCAGCAGCCGATCGACGGCACCCGCTTCCCGAAGCTGGCCGAGGTCGTGGCGCTGGGTCAGAAGGCGGGGCGGCCGATCCGCTACAACATCGAGACCAAGATCAGCCCATCGCACCCCGGCGAGACGCCGCCGCCCGAGGCCTTCGCGGACGCGGTGCTGGCGGTTCTGCGCGAGGCCGGCGCACTGGCCGACGTGACCATCCAGTCCTTCGACTTCCGCACCCTGCAGCACGTCCAGCAGGTCGAGCCCGAGGTGACGACCGTCTACCTGACCGCACAGCAAGGCTGGCTCGACAACATCAAGCGTGGCCAGGACGGGCCGTCGGCGTGGACCGCCGGTTTCGACGTTGACGATCACGGCGGTTCGACCCCGCGCCTGATCCAGGCGATGGGCGGCGACATCTGGTCGCCGTTTTTCCGCGAAGTGACGGCGGAGAACGTGGCCGAGGCGCACAAGCTCGGGCTGAAGGTCGTGGTCTGGACGGTCAACGACAAGGACGACATGCGCCGGCTGATCGAGCTCGGTGTCGACGGCATCATTTCCGACTACCCCGACCGGCTCGCGGACGTCGTCGCCGGGCGCTGACGTCAAACCTTCACAGCACTGTCACAAATAGGCAAACTGGCCCTGCAATAAGGGGCGCCTTCGCCCCGGCTGCCCACGGCGGCAGTCAACTCGTAGGGAGGTTCCATGCTCAGAAAGATTCTGGCTTCGTCGGCATTCGCTGGCGCGGCTCTCGTTGCCGGCGCGTCGTACGCGGCGACGGAAATCCAGTGGTGGCACGCCATGGGCGGCCGGCTCGGCGAGAAGGTCAACGAGATCGCCGAGAAGTTCAACGCCAGCCAGTCCGACTACAAGGTGGTGCCGGTCAACAAGGGCAACTACACCGAGACCATGACGGCGGCGATCGCGGCGTTCCGCGCCAAGCAGCAGCCGCACATCGTGCAGGTCTTCGAGGTCGGCACGGCGACGATGATGGCCGCCGAGGGCGCCATCTATCCGGTGCACCAGCTGATGGC
>CAZVLI010000613.1:0-3152 GCA_964627965.1 uncultured Rhodospirillales bacterium | reverse complement strand
ATCAAGGCGCTCGTCGCTTTGGCCGAGCGCGACGGGCGAATCGTGATGCCGTCCTACACGCACCTGCAGCGGGCCCAGCCGATCGTCGTCGGCGGCGAACTGATGGCATGGGCCGAGGCGTTCAGCCATTGCGGCATGACCTATGTCTCGCTGCTCGAAACGGATCGGCCAAGCCCGCTGGGCAGCGGCGCGATCGCCGGGTCGGCCAGGCGTTCCAGCAGCCGCGCGCGGGCCGCCAGCACCGCGTCGGCGACCTCGGGCTTCTCCTCCGGGTCGATCGTGCCGCGCAGGCCGAACTGGTAGAGCTCCTCGTCCAGCCCGACCTGCTCCAGAACCTCCAGGGCGTGCTCGCGCAGCTTCTCCGGCCCATCGGCACCGGCCGACTCGTAGTCGACCCAGTCGCCGGCGACATCGGGCTCGGCATTGCCGGAAAGGTGCGCTTCCTTGACGAAGCGCTCGCGCTCCTTGGCTGCCTCGCCCTCGTAGGTGGCCGGAACCAGCGGGCGATGCTTGAGGCCATAGAACAGGTTGTCGCCCAGCGTCGTGTTGAACACGAAGGTGGTCGGGCCAACGTAGGAGATCTGCCGGCCGGTGATGCTCTCCGGCAGGGTCGCCATGTCCTGGCCGGCGGCCACCAGGCTGCCGCGATCCGGACTTGTAAGCCGGGCCAAGAGCAGCGCCAGGTCGTCCTTGCCGCCGCCGCCCGGGCCGACGATCGCGACACGCTGGTCGAGCGCAATCTGCACGCTGAGCTGGTCGAGGATGGTGCTGGACTGCTCGTCGAGCAGGGTGACGTTCTGCACCGCGATCTCGCCCTCGATCGGCTTGAAGCCTTCCGGCTCGCCGAACAGGATCTGCTCGTCCAGGCTGCCGGGCGGGGCGAACTGCGCCACCACCTGCTCGTACTTGATGCGCGCGTCTTCCTTGCGCTGGTAGTACGACAGCAGTTCCTTCCACGGCGCGCCCAGGTCCTTGTGCGCGGCGATGGCGGCGACCAGCGTGCCGATCTCCAGGCTGCCGTCGATCACCAGGTAGCCGCCGATCGAGTAGAAGAAGAACGGACCAAGCTGCTGAATGGTGTTGTTCAGGAACTTGATGACGAACTTCTTCACGTAGATGTCGAAGCGCACCAGGTAGATGGCGCCGAGCTGGCGGGAGAACTCGGCCGACTCGCGCAGGCTGGTGTCGTGCACGTGGACTTCCTGCACGCCCTGCACGGTCTCGCCGATGCGGTCCGACAGCCGGCGCACCAGGCGCACGCGCTCCTTGCCCAGCGCGTTGACCCGCATCTGCAGCTTCGGGATCAGGTAGAACTGCACCGGATAGAGCGCGATCGCGGCCAGCGCCATGTAGACGTTTTGCACCAGCAGGAAGCCGAGAATGACCAGCAAGGTGCCGCCCTGGAAGACGAGCAGCGACACGCTCTCGGAGATGTAACCGCCAAGCGGCTCCACCTCGGCGGTGATCATGGCGATGATCTCGCCCTGGCTCAGCTTCTTGAATACCGAGTGCGGAAAGCGCAGCACGCGGTTGTAGAGCTCGTAGCGCAGGCGGCGCAGCATGCGCTCGCCGGTAACCCCCCGGTAGACATTGATGATGTATTTGAAAGCCTGGTTGACCAGCACCAGGGCCAGGAAGGCGGCGCAGGTCAGCCAGAGGTAGGTGACGCGGTCCAACTCCACGCCGATGAACGGCAGAATGAAGGTCTCGGCGTCGCCCTGGATGACGTTATTGATGATGTACTTGGGAAGATCGTAGAACCACCAAAGAAATGGCAGTGAAGCGATCGACATTACTGTGAGGACAATCTGGGCGCGAAGGCTGTACCGCAGAATATAGCGGAAGATCGTGGGTTCCATTGCGCGGGGCCGCCCTCTAGACCTTCCATAGATGCGACGAAACAGCCGAGAATCAGCTTAACCCAATGACTTAGGCAGGTAAATGATGGCGGCTAAAAGTCAAAATACTGTTTCCGGCCGTCTGGCCGGCATGCCATAGTCGGCCGGCGAAGGCGGGGATCCCAGACACATGTCCACGCAGCGAGGGGGCGCACGCGTCCTCATTTATAGCCACGATACCATGGGTTTGGGCCATCTGCGGCGCTGCTCGACCATTGCGCACGCCCTGGTCGAGCGTCATCGCCACCTTTCGGTTCTGATACTTTCCGGATCGCCGATCATCGGCAGCTTCGACTTTCGCAGTCGCGTCGATTTCGTGCGGATCCCAGGCGTCATCAAGTTGCGCAACGGCGAATACACGTCGCTGAGCCTCGATATCGACCTCGAACAGACGACGATGTTGCGGTCGGAAATCATCCGACACACCGCCGACATCTTTTCGCCCGACGTGTTCATCGTCGACAAGGAGCCGCTCGGCCTGCGCGCGGAGGTCTCCGAGACGCTGCACATGCTGCGCAGCCGGGGCACGCGGCTAGTGCTTGGCTTGCGCGACGTGATGGACGAGCCGCGCTCGCTGGCCCCGGAGTGGCAGCGCAAGCGGGCGATGCCGGCGCTGCGCGACCTGTACGACGAAATCTGGGTCTACGGCCTGCCGCAAATCTGCGACCCGCTGGAAGGGCTGCAAGTGCCCCGGTCGGTGCGCCGCAAGATGATCTACACCGGCTACCTGAAGCGCGAGGCGCCGCCGCCTCGGCGACCGCACCAGCTGCCCGAGATCGTCAACGAGCCCTACATCCTGGTCACCACCGGCGGCGGCGGCGACGGCGAGAACCTGATCGACTGGGTGCTGCGGACCTACGAGACCGGCCAGAAGGTGATGTACCCGTCGCTGCTGGTGCTGGGGCCGTTCATGCAGCCGGAACGGCAGAACGAGTTCCTCAAGCGGGCCCAGGCGCTGCCCGGCAAGGTCGACGCAATCACCTTCGATGCGCATATCGAGGAGCTGGAGGCGAACGCCGTCGGCGTCGTCGCGATGGGCGGCTACAACACGTTCTGCGAGATCCTCAGCCTCGACAAGCGCGCGGTGATCGTGCCGCGCACCAAGCCGCGGATGGAGCAGTACATCCGGGCCAGCCGGGCACAGGAACTCGGCCTGGTGCAGATGCTGGAAGACGACGGCCGGCTCGACCCGGCGGTGATGGCCAAGGCGCTGTTGCAGCTGCCGTACCAGAAGAAGCCGTCGGAAGCGGTGGT
>CAZVLI010000612.1:0-3165 GCA_964627965.1 uncultured Rhodospirillales bacterium | reverse complement strand
ATGAGCTGGGCGAACGGCTGCAGCGAGAGGCCAATGCCGCGGCCGCCCGGTTCGACGCCGCCAAGACCCAGGCGTTGGGCGAGGTGCGGCAGGTCGCGGCTGACCTCGCGTCCGCCGCCGCCGGCCGGCTGCTGGGCACCGAGGTCGCCGTCGAGGACGCCGCCAGCGCCGTTGACGCGGCGATGAACGAGAGGGCGTAGAGCGGTCATGAGTTTCGACGCCACATTCTTCGTCGGTCTGGCCTTCGTGGTCTTTGTCGGCGTGCTCATCTACTTCGGCGTGCACAAGATGCTGCTGAAGGGGCTGGACGAGCGTGCCGACGCGATCCGCAAGGAGATCGACGAGGCGCAGCGTCTGCGCGAAGAGGCTCAGGCCCTGCTCGCCGGCTACGAGCGCAAGCAGCGCGACGCGCTGAAGGAGGCCGAGGAGATGGTCGCCTTCGCGCGCGAGGATGCCGAGCGCGAGGCGCGCGAGGCGGCAGAGAAGCTCGACGCGGCCCTGGCTCGTCGCGAGCAGCTGGCGCTGGAGAAGATCGCGCTGGCCGAGGCGCAGGCCGAACGCGAAGTTCGCGCCGCCGCGGTCGATCTGGCCATCGATGCCGCGTCGCGCGTCATCGAGACGCAGGTTGCCGGCGCCCGCGGCCAGACGCTGGTCGACGACGCGATCAAGGACCTGCGTCAGCGCCTCAACTAGCGGCGACGGCTGGCGGGCTGCGGTACGACCTGAGCAGCATGCCAATGCCGAAGAGCAACAACTTCATTCGACAATGCGGCGTGCCGGCCCTCGTGGCCGGCATGTTGCTGTTTGCCGTCGCGCCGGCGCAGGCCTGGTCGTCACGGCAGTTCTGCACCGAGATGGACGCGCTGGTGGAGGCGGCGGCGAGCCGTTTCCGCACCGTGCGGACGACGCAGGCGACCTACTCCGTCGACGGCCAGCGCCGCTACCTGTCGCTGCGGGTCCTGCCGGACACGAAGATCTGCACGATCACGCCGGATCTTGACCCGACGCTGGAGTGCGTCTACTTCACCGGCATCCTTCCAAATGCAGAGCGGGTCTTTGACAGCCTGGTGCGTCAGGTGAGGAGCTGTCTCAGCCGCGGCGACCGCGCATTGGCCCGTCCGGTCGAAGAGCGCAGCGACACCACGACCTTCCGCACCAATAACCTGACCGAGATCACGGTCGACAAGAGCCACATCTTCGGAGAGGAAGTGATCGTCCGGTTCAGGGCGGCCGATCAACAATAGCGGGAAGGGCTGGCGCGGCCGGCTCAGCCGAAGCTGATCTTCGTCACTTCGTAGTACTTGCCGCCGCCGGGCGTGTTCACCTGCACTTCGTCGCCGACCTGCTTGCCGATCAGGGCGCGGGCAAGCGGCGAGCTGATCGACAGCCGGTGCTGTTTGATATCGCTCTCGTCCTCGCCGACGATAGTGAACGACATCTCTTCGTCGATATCCTCGTCGACCACGGTCACCGTCGCGCCGAACTTCACCGTGTTGCCCTGCAGGGTCGACGGGTCGATCACCTGGGCCAGTGCGATCTTCTGCTCCAGTTCGACCACGCGTCGTTCGATAAAGGCCTGGCGTTCTTTCGCGGCCTCGTACTCGGCATTCTCGGAGAGGTCGCCATGCGCGCGCGCCTCTTCCAGCGCCCGGATCACCGACGGGCGCTCTACGCTCTTCAGTCGCTTCAACTCGTCCTGCAGGCTCGAATAGCCCGAGGCCGTCATCGGGATTCGGTTCATTACCCCGTCCATCAACGCCAGCCCCCGCACGCGGGGCGGGAAAAAGCCTAGAGGTAGGACTGCACCGGTGCAACTTCCAGCGCACCGGCGCGCAGCCGCGCGATCGCCTGAACGGCCGCGCGGGCGCCGGCGATGGTGGTGGAATAGGTGATATTCTGCACCAGGGCCGAGCGCCGCAGCGTGAAGCTGTCGGCGATGGCCTGCGAGCCTTCCGTGGTGTTCACGATCAGGTCGATCTCGCCGTTCTGGATGGAATCGACGATGTGCGGCCGCCCCTCCAGCACCTTGTTGACCAGCTCCACCGGGATGTCCGCCGCCTCCAGGGCCTTGGCGGTGCCGCGCGTTGCGACGATGGCAAAGCCCAGTCCGATCAGGTCGCGCGCGATGGCGCAGGCGGCGTCCTTGTCGGCGTCCTTCACCGAGATGAACACCTTGCCGCCGTCGGGCAGGCGCGCGCCGGCGGCGATCTGCGACTTCGCGAAGGCGGTGGCGAAGTCGCGGTCCAGGCCCATGACCTCGCCGGTCGACTTCATCTCCGGGCCGAGCAGCAGGTCGACGCCCGGGAAGCGCGCGAAGGGGAATACCGCCTCCTTCACCGCCACATGGTCGAGCTTGCCGATCTCCAGGCCGAAGCTGGCGAGCGGCTCGCCGGCCATGACGCGGGCGGCGATCTTCGCCAGTTGCCGGCCGATGGTCTTGGCGACGAACGGCACGGTCCGGCTGGCCCGCGGATTGACTTCGAGAATGTAGATCTCGTCGTCCTGGACCGCGAACTGGACGTTCATCAGGCCGACGACGCCCAGCGCCTGGGCCAGCGCGACGGCCTGCCGCTTGATCTCGTCGACGATGGTGTCGGACAGCGTGTAGGGCGGCAACGAGCAGGCGCTGTCGCCGGAATGCACGCCCGCCTCCTCGATATGCTCCATCACGCCGGCGACCACGACGGTTTCGGCATCGGCCAGCGCGTCGACGTCGACCTCGATGGCCTCGCGCAGGTAGCCGTCAATCAGCACCGGGCTGTCGCCCGAGACACGCACGGCCTCGGTCATGTAGCGCTGTAGCTGGGTGCCGTCGCGGACGATCTGCATCGCCCGACCGCCCAGCACATAGGACGGGCGCACAACCACCGGATAGCCGATGCGCTCGGCCACGTCATGCGCCTCTTCGGCGGAGTGCGCGATGCCGTTCGGCGGCTGCTTCAGGCCGAGTTCGTGCAGCAGGGCCTGGAACCGCTCGCGATCCTCGGCCAGGTCGATCGCGTCCGGCGACGTGCCCAGGATCGGCACGCCCGCGTCGCTCAGCGCCTGCGCCAGCTTCAGCGGCGTCTGGCCGCCGAACTGCACGATCACGCCGGCCAGCGTCCCCTTCGACTGTTCGACGGCGACGATCTCCAGTACGTCTTCCGACGTCAGCGGCTCGAAGTA
>CAZVLI010000611.1:0-3165 GCA_964627965.1 uncultured Rhodospirillales bacterium | reverse complement strand
CAGCCGAACACCGGCGGGCTGGAACTCGATGCCGCCGGCATCGGCCACGATCCGCGTGGCATCCAGGTCGACAGCCGCCTGCGCACCACCAACAAGCGCGTCTTCGCCATCGGCGACGTGAACGGCGGACCGCAGTTCACCCACGTCGCCGGCTATCACGCCGGCATCGTGATCCGCAACGCACTGTTCAACCTGCCGGCCAAGGTCGACCAGCGCGCGGTGCCGTGGGTCACCTATGCCGACCCGGAGTTGGCCCACGTCGGTCTCAGCGAGGCGGCGGCGGCCGAGCAGGGCATCAAGGCGACCACGACGCGCTTCGACTTCGCGGAGAACGACCGCGCCCGCGCCGAGCGCGCCACCGAGGGTTTCGCCAAGGCCGTGGTCGGCAAGCGCGGCGTGGTGCTGGGCGCGACCATCGTCGGCCGCCACGCCGGCGAGCTGCTGATGCCATGGGTGCTGGCGGTGCAGAAGCGGCTGAAGATCGGCGACATCGCCTCGCTGATCGCCCCCTACCCGACCCTGTCCGAGGTCTCCAAGCGCGCCGCCGGCGCCTACTTCACGCCCGCGCTGTTCTCCGAACGAACCCGCAAGGCGGTCCGTTTGATGCAGCATCTGCCCTGAGGAGCCGAGCCATGTCCCAGACTCTGAGCAATCCGCAAGAAACCGCGTCCCGACGCGGCCTGGCGCGACGGCTGCTGCCCCTCGCCGTTATCGCTGCGGCCATGGCGGCGGCCTTCGCGCTCGACCTGCACCACTACCTGACCTTCGACGCACTGCGCGAGCACCGTACCGAACTGATGGCGCTGGTCAGCGCGCACATGGTGCTGTCTGTGTTCGGCTTCATTGCGCTCTATGCGGTCGCGACGGCGCTGTCGCTACCCGGCGGCGCCATCCTTTCCATCGCGGCCGGCTTCCTGTTCGGCTCGGTGCTTGGCACCGGCTACATCGTCGTCGGCGCGACGATCGGCGCCACCGCGATCTTCCTGGCCGCGCGCACAATGCTGGGCGACAGCCTGCGCGCCAAAGCCGGCAACTGGCTGAAGCGCATGGAGGACGGATTCCGCGAGAACGCCTTCAGCTACCTGCTGGTGCTGCGTCTGGTGCCGCTGTTCCCGTTCTTCGTCGTCAATCTGGTGCCGGCCTTCCTCGGCGTCGGCCTGCGCACTTACGTGACCGCGACCTTCATCGGCATCATCCCCGGCGCCTTCGTGTTCGCCTCGGTCGGCACCGGCCTCGGCAGCGTGTTCGACAGCATGGTGACGTTTTCGCCAGCGGCCGCACTGACGCCGGAGGTCATCACTGCCTTGGTCGGGCTGTCGGTACTGTCGCTGGTCCCGGTTGCCTACAAGAAGCTCAAGCGGACCTAGCGGCGGCGACGGGAGATCACATAGCTCTCGTCGTTGAACCACAACCCATTGTGACGGTGCAGGACGGCGCGCGTGGCTTCCATGTACCGCCCGTCCTTCACCACCTCGGCCAATCGCTCGTCCTCGACCTGGTTCACGTAGATCGCGGCGTTCCAGGCCGCGAACAGGGTCGAGGTGCCGATCGACGCGCTGACCTCGCTGGGCAGCGTGTGCATGTCGTAGCGGAAGATCGAGCGTGCGTCGGAGTAGGCGTTGAAGTTCAGATCGCGCCCATCCGCGCCAAGCTCCGCCTTCACCGCCTTCAGCAGGTCGTGCCGGTTGGTCTTGAACGGATCGTCGCCCGGCCAGACCGACTGCACGATCTCCGATCCCGGATCGCCGCCGCTGGAATGGATACCGATCAGGCGCCCACCCGGCCCCAGGGCGCGCGCCAGCGGCGCCACCACGCGGCGCGCCTTGAAGTCGACCGGCGAACGCGCGCGATACGGCTGCGACGCGATCACGAGGTCATAGTCGGCGGCGACGCTCTCCCGTTTCGGGATCACGCGATCGAGCAGGAAGCGCTGGTCCTCGCGGTAGAGCACCAGCACCGCCGGTCGCTCATAGATCGGGTTGCCGGTCTTGGCGCTCGCGCCTGTGCGCCAGTTCTCGGCCAGGAACGGGCCCAAGTTGGTGATCTGCTGGCCGAAATCGTGGCTCGAATTGCCGGTCAGCGCCACCTCGTGCCAGGCCATGCTCCTCGCCGCCGACAGGGAACGCACGGTGAGCCACGGCGCCTCGGTGTAGTACATGTTCGTCAGCACCACGACGGTCGCCGGGTGCTCGTAGAGGCGGTCCGGCAGGTGCTCCAGCGCCAGCCGCACATCCTCCATGCTGATTTCCTTGCCGACAAAGTAGAACGGCACCGTCGGGAAGCGCGCGTGCATCGCACGCATCACCTTCGACAACACCGTGCCATCGCCGATACCGGCATCGAACACCCGCAGCGCCGGCGGGCTCGGGTTCAGATTGCCCAGCTCCAGCGCCACCCGGTCGGCGATCACCGTCTTCTCCGAGCAGGTGTTCACGAACAGCAGGTACTTCTGCCGGTTGTCGAAGAAGCGGAAGTTGCGCTGCGCGTTCTCCGGTGGCGGCGCCGGCAGGATCGTCGCCGGCCCGGGGTTCGCGTCGGCCACGACGCTGCGACCAGCGACGGCCGGCGGATGCTGGGAAATGTAGTGCCGCACCTTGTTGAGCGTCGCCGCGCGAATGCGCCGCCCATAGCGCAACCGGCTGACCAGCTTGCCGTCGTTCACCGCATGCCGGCCGAACGTGGTTTCGGCCATGCCCACCGCGCGGCAGTAGTCGGAGATCTCCCGAAGTAGCGCGTCGGCATCCATGGCGTGGCCCCCTTAGTCGACCTTTGTGGCATTTCACTGCTTGGAAACTATTCCACGACTTTGGCCACAACCCCGACAACCACAAAATCGCCCACTGCGGCAGTGGGCCAATGAGTGGGCTAGCCGTACCCCGGAGGGACGCGATAGCCGCCCAGCTCGCGCTCCATCAGGCGCGCGAATTCCAGGCCTGTGCGGTCCTCCAGATAGCCGGCGATGATCTGCAACCCGACCGGCAGGCCGGAGCGGGTCAGCCCCGCCGGCGCCACCGTGGCCGGGAGGTAGACGACGCCCGGCAAGCCGGCCCAGAACAGCTGGTCGGTGACCGGCTCGCGGCTGTTGTCGATCTGCACGGTCCGGTCCGGCCGCTCGCCCAATTGGTCATGCGGGAATGCGGCGGACGCACCCACCGGGCACAGCAG
>CAZVLI010000610.1:0-3169 GCA_964627965.1 uncultured Rhodospirillales bacterium | reverse complement strand
AGGTCCTGGATCTTCTGCGCCGCGTCGGCGTAGCCCATGCGGACGACCAGCTCGTTATGGAAGTTGCGGTCGCGCGCGCCCATGCCGCCGACATAGAGGGCCAGGCTCTGCTTCACCGGCAGGCGACCGGCTTCCAGGTCGTCGGTGATGTGCATCTGCATCGGGTAGAAGATCTCGAAGTCGTCCGGCTTGTTGGCCAGCGACTCCGCGTAAACGTGCTCGCGCTCCGGCGCGTAGTAGAGCGGGTACCAGCCGTCGCACAGCTCCGCCGCCATCGCGACGTTCTTCGGTCCCTCCGCACCCAGGAAGATCGGGACATCGGCGCGCAGCGGATGCGTGATCGGCTTCAACGGCTTGCCCAGACCCCAAGAGCCTTCCGCGTCGGCCGGGTAGGGGATCGGGTAGTGCGGGCCGGGGTTCGAAACCGGCTGCTCGCGCGCCAGCACCTGGCGGACGATGGAGATGTACTCGCGGGTCCGGGCCAGCGGCTTGGCGAAGGGCTGCCCGTACCAGCCTTCGACCACCTGCGGCCCGGACACGCCCAGGCCCAGGATCAACCGGCCGCCGCAGAGGTGATCCAGGGTCAGCGCGTGCATCGCGGTCGCCGTCGGCGTGCGCGCCGAGAGCTGCACGATGGCCGTGCCAAGCTTGATCTTCGAGGTATACGCGCCGACCCAGGCCAGCGGCGTCAGCGCGTCCGAGCCGTAGGCCTCGGCCGTGAAGAAACCCCAATAGCCGAGCTTCTCGGCGGCTTGCGCAATCTTCACCAGGTTCTCGGGCGGATTCGCGCCCCAGTACCCGACCATTAGTCCCAGTTTCATGCGGCATACTCGATCAGAAGTTCCTTGGCCTCGACTTGCGTGCCGGCCGGGGTGCAGACCTCGCCGACCTTGCCGTCGCGGTCGGCGTGGATGGCAGTCTCCATCTTCATCGCCTCGATGGTGAGGAGCAGGTCGCCGGCGCGCACCTCCTGGCCGGCGGCGACCGCGACCGACGCGACCATGCCGGGGATCGGGGCCGGTACGTGGTTCGGGTTGCCCGGATCGGCCTTGCGGTGGCGGGTGCTGTCGACGGAGGCGGACCGGTCCAGGATGCGGATCGAGCGCGGCTGACCGTTCAGCTCGAAGAAGACGCGTTTCATGCCTTCGTCGTCGGTCTCGCCGATGGCGTTGCAGCGGATCAGCAGGGTCTTGCCCGGCTCGATGTCGATGGCCGCCTCGTCGCCCGGCTCCATGCCGTAGAAGAAGATCGGCGTCGGCAGCACCTCGACCGGGCCGTTGTGCCGGCGGAAGGCGGCGTAGTCGGTGAACACCTTCGGGTACATCAGGTAGGAGGCGAACTCGCGCTCGCTGATCTTGCGCTCCGCCGCCTTCTCCGCGGTCTCGCGCTCGGCGGCGAGGTCGGCCGGCGGCAGCAGCGCGCCGGGCCGCTCGGTGATCGGCTCGATGTCCTTCAGCACTTTGGCCTGCAGCGACTTCGGGAAGCCGCCCGGCGGCTGGCCCAGGTCGCCGCGGAAGAAGGAGATCACCGACTCTGGGAAGCTGACGTCCTTGGCCGGATCCTCCACGTCCTCGCGGGTCAGGTTGGCGGAGACCATGGACAGCGCCATGTCGCCGACCACCTTCGACGACGGCGTCACCTTCACGATGTCGCCGAACATCTGGTTCACGTCGGCATAGGCGCGCGCGACCTCGTGCCAGCGCTCCTCCAGGCCGAGCGAGCGGGCCTGTTCCTTCAGGTTGGTGAACTGGCCGCCCGGCATCTCGTGCAAATAGACCTCGGATGCACCGAAGCGCAGGTCGCTCTCGAAGGCCGTGTACTGCTTTCGCACCAGTTCCCAATAGTCGGAGAAGCGCCGGATTGTCGCCGGATCGATGCCGGGATCGCGGTCCGAGCCCTTCAGCGCGGCGACCAGCGAGCCCAGGTTCGGCTGCGACGTCAGGCCGGAGAAGCTGTCCATTGCCGCATCGAACGCGTCGACGCCGGACTCTACCGCTGCCAGAACCGTCGCCGCGGCGATGCCGGACGTGTCGTGGGTGTGGAAGTGCACCGGTAGCCCGGTCGCCTTCTTCAACTCCGGGATCAGGATCCGGGCGGCGGCCGGCTTCAGCAGGCCGGCCATGTCCTTCAGGCCGATGATGTGGCAACCGGCGGCCTTCAACTCCTCGGCCATGCGTAGGTAGTAGGCGAGGTCGTACTTCGGCCGGCTCGGGTCGAGCATATCGCCGGTGTAGCAGATCGCGCCTTCCAGCAGCTTGCCGCTCTCCAGCACCGCCTCCATGCCGACCTTCATGTTCTCGACCCAGTTCAGCGAGTCGAAGACGCGGAACAGGTCGATGCCGTGTTCCGCGGCCTGGGCGACGAAATGGCGGACGACGTTGTCGGGATAGCTGGTGTAGCCGACGCCGTTGGCGCCGCGCAGCAGCATCTGGAACAGCACGTTCGGCACCTTGGCGCGCAGCGCCTCCAGCCGGTTCCACGGGCATTCGTTGAGGAAGCGCATCGCCACGTCGAAGGTGGCGCCGCCCCAACACTCCATGGAGAACAGGCCGGAAAGATGATGCGCGTAGGCGTCGGCGACCTGCACCATGTCGTGGCTGCGCATCCGCGTGGCCAGCAGCGACTGGTGCGCGTCGCGCATCGTGGTGTCGGTGACGAGGACCTGTTCCTGCGCCAGCATCCAGTCGGCGAAGCCCTTCGGTCCCAGTTCGGCCAGTCGGTCGCGCGTGCCCTTTGCCGGCGTCCCCGCGGGGTGAGACGGCGGTCGCGGCGCCGGGCTCTGCCCGGGTTCCGGCCGCCCGGCGACCTCCGGATTACCGTTACACGACACGTCGGCGATGAAGGTGAGCAGCCGGGTGGCGCGGTCGCGCCGGCGCGGGAAGTGAAACAGCTCCGGCGTCTCGTCGATGAAGCGCGTGGTGTAGTCGGCGGTGACGAACTTCGGGTGGTTGATGAGGTTTTCCAGGAAGATCAGGTTCGTCGCCACGCCGCGGATGCGGAATTCGCGCAGCGCCCGATCCATGCGCCGGATGCCTTCCTCCGGCGTCGCCGCCCACGCCGTCAGCTTCTCCAGCAGCGAGTCGTAGTAGCGGGTGAGCACCGCGCCGGAATAGGCGGTGCCGCCGTCCAGGCGAATGCCGAAGCCGGTGGCGCCGCGATAGGCGGTGAT
>CAZVLI010000609.1:0-3172 GCA_964627965.1 uncultured Rhodospirillales bacterium | reverse complement strand
AGTCGCGGTCGACCACCTTGCCTTCTTCGTAATAGATGCCGACGACGCGCAGCGATTCCGCGTGGCCCTGGGCCCCCGCCTGGCGGAACAGTTCCAGCGCCTTGGCGGGATCGGCGACGGTGCCGAGACCGCCGTCATGATGCAGGCCGAGAAGGTACTGCGCGACCGGGTTGCCGTCCGCCGCCAGGGGCATCACCAGCTCGATCGAACGCTCGTAGTCGTCAGCCGCCATCGCGCTGCGCACGTCGTCGACCGTCGCCGCGCTCACCGCGCCTGGCGCGAGGAGCAGCCAAAGGATTGTCAGAAACCGCCGCATGTCGTCCCCCTTGGTCGAGTTCGGCAAGGTGCCGTTCAGCTATCCTGTCTTACGCAACGCGTCCCGGTTGATTGCTAGATTACGCCGTCGTCTTCGGACGTGCCACGACGGCGAATTGCAGCCAGCGCATGTCTTCCACATGCCGCCCAAAGGCGAGCCGGACGAGTTTGAGGCGCCAGCTGCGCCAAGGATGCGGGTTGATTCCTTCGATTCGCTGAACGTCGAACCCCGACGCCTCGAACGTCTCGATGATGCTCTTGCGCGTGAAGAAGCGCAGATGCGTGCGATCCAGGATGCCTTCGTCGACATATCGCCAATCGCCCCGCAGCAGCAGGTCTTTCAGATTGTCGATGTACCGGACGTTCGGGATCGACGCGACGACGCAGCCGCCGGGCGCGAGCAGGGAACGGCTGTAGTCCAGGGCCGCCCACGGGTCGACCATGTGCTCCAGGCTGTCGTTGAACACGATCGCATCGAAACCGGCCGCCGGCAGTTCCAGACCGGCGGCGAAGGGCGCTTTGACGACATGCGCGAGGCGCTGGCGCGCCTGATCGGCGACGGTCGCGACAGGTTCCACGCCCCAGGCTTCGCATCCCAGCAGCTGGGCGGCTTGCGCGGCGAAGGCGCCACCGCCGCAACCGACGTCGAGCAGTCGCGTCGCGCTCTCGGGCAGATAACGCATCATCTCCGGGCGGGGGTTCGCGTAGTAATGGGCCTGTGGCACGGTGTCGTTGGGCGCCGGCGACACGCCTTGGTCCATGGGACTACTCCGCGAAACGGCCGATAGGGCGACCAGTATAACCTCGCGAGCCAAGACTAATGTCCGACGGTAAAGAAACATCGACGCCGCAGCCGGCGGCCAGCGACGTGGTGTTCTCCGCCGCCGTGAAGGCGATGCAGACGCAACTCGGCAGCCGGGAGATGTTCGAACGGCGGCTTGCCGACGGGCGCGACTTCGGCACCGCGATCACCGCCGATCTGGCGCGCTTCATCGGCGTGCGCGACTCGTTCTATCTCGGCACCGCCAGCGCTGCCGGGCAGCCCTACATCCAGCATCGCGGTGGGCCGCCCGGCTTCCTGCACGTGCTGAGCGAGACCCGGCTGGCCTTCGCCGACTTCGCCGGTAACCGGCAGTACGTCACCCTCGGCAACATCTCCGAGAACGACCGGGCGACGATGTTCCTCATGGACTATGCGCACAAGCAGCGGGTGAAGCTGTGGGGTCGGCTGTCGGCCAACGACGACGGCGACCTGCTGGCGCGCCTCAGCCCGTCGGGCTATCCGGGCAAGCCGCAGCGCGTGCTGGTCTTCGACGTCGAGGCCTGGGACGTGAACTGCCAGCAACATATCGTGCCGCGCCTCACGGAAGCCGACCTAGCGCCGGCGATCCAGAAGCTGCACGCCCGCATTGCTGAGCTGGAATCCGAGGTCGCGGCGTTGCGTGGCGATTCCTAGGCAGCGGTGCGGCGGAAGCGGTACAGCAGAATGGCCACGACCACGACGCCGGCCGGCCACGCGACCCAGAGATAACCGTCCCAGGTCGCGAGGTTGACCGCCGTCAGGCCGGCGACCAGGACGGCGCCTCGCGCGCACAAGGTGCCGAACCAGTTGCGACAGAACAGCGGCACGGCTTCCAACCCGAGCACGACCGCCATCCCGATCCCTGGCCAGTGCGACCAGAACGGATCGCCGGTGACCAGGTCGACCACCAGGATCGCGGCCCAGATCACGCCCAACTGCTTGGCGTGGCGGATCACGCGGGCGCGCAGGTCGGGTGGCGGTGGCGCCAATTGTGGCGGCGGCGGTTCGGGTGCCGCCTCGTGCTTTGTCGGCCCGGTGGTGATCCGGAAGACACCGACATCCTCGGCGAAGTTCTTCGGCCGCTGCTCGCCGAGATACTCGAAACCGACCGACAGCTTGGCGTGCACCTGGTCGTAGACTTGCCGCGAGACCAGCACTTCGCCGGGTGCGGCCATGGTTTGCAGGCGCGCGGCCAGGTTGACGCCCTCGCCGAGCAGGTCGGTGCCGTCGATCATCACGTCGCCGAGATGAACGCCGATGCGGAAACGCAGGGCGGTCTTCGAGCCGCGATTGCGCGCGCCGAGCTCGCGCTGCACCTCGATGGCACAGCTCACGGCCTCGACGACGGACGGGAACTCGGCGATCAGGCCGTCGCCGGCGGTGTTGACGATGCGACCGTCGTGCCGCTCGATCAGTCGGGCAAAGACGTCGCGGGCGCCGCGCAGCGAGGCCAGCGCGCCGATTTCGTCGGCCGCCATCGCGCGGCTATAGCCCTCGGCGTCGGCCGCCAGGATCGTCGTCAGCTTTCTTTGCACCCTGGACGACATCGCCGTGCCCGGTTCCGATGGATTGCCGGCGGAAGATTAGCGCATCTGGGCGAACCGACCGAGGGGCGCGGCACGCATCGCGGCCATGCGCCGCATTGCGTTGCCCCCGGACGGGAGCCGCGCCTAAGATCGTGGCTAAAGCCCGCCATCAGCAGAGTTCCCTAGCTTGTCGCGCGTACCCATCGATCTGTCGCCGCCGGTTTCCGACACCGTCAAGACGACGACCTGCTACATGTGCGCCTGCCGCTGCGGCATCCGGGTGCACCTGAAGGACGGTCAGGTGCGCTACATCGAGGGCAACAAGGCGCACCCAGTGAACAAGGGCGTGCTGTGCGCCAAGGGTTCCGCCGGGATCATGCAGCACTATTCGCCGGCGCGGCTGTCGAAGCCGCTGAAGCGCGTGGGCGAGCGCGGCTCGGGCGAGTTCGAGGCTGTCGAGTGGGACGAGGCGCTGGAGATCGCGGCCGGATGGCTGGGCGAGATCCGCGAGCGCGACCCGAAACAGCTC
>CAZVLI010000608.1:0-3174 GCA_964627965.1 uncultured Rhodospirillales bacterium | reverse complement strand
GGAGCTGGACAACTGCGCGCCCGGCGAACTGAAGGCGGCGAAGCTGCCCGATCTGCGACTGGTGGTGCGGCTCGGCGAGGAGAAGACGCCGGGCATGCTCAACTTCGCGGACGTCGCGGCGGCGGGCGGCGAGGCGCAGCGCGCGCGGCTGGAGGAGCTGAAGGGCGAGCTGCAGCCGGACGACGCGATCAACATCCAGTTCACCAGCGGCACGACGGGTTTCCCGAAGGGCGCAACGCTGACCCACAACAACATCCTGAACAACGGCTACTTCGTCGCGGCGGCGCAGAACTTCTCCGAGCAGGACCGGCTATGTATCCCGGTGCCGCTCTACCACTGCTTCGGCATGGTGATGGGTAACCTCGGCTGCATCACGCACGGTGCCTGCATGGTCTATCCGGACGAGGCGTTCGAGCCGACCTCGGTCCTGCAGGCCGTTCAGGACGAGAAGTGCACGTCGCTCTACGGCGTGCCGACCATGTTCATCGCCGAGCTCGACCATCCGGAGTTCGACAAGTTCGACCTGTCGAGCCTGCGCACCGGGATCATGGCCGGCTCGCCGTGCCCGATCGAGGTGATGAAGCGGACCGTCGACCAGATGCACATGGGCGAGGTGACCATCGCCTACGGCATGACCGAGACCAGCCCGGTCAGCTTCCAGACCACCAAGGACGACCCGCTCGAACGGCGTGTTTCCACGGTCGGCCGCATCATGCCGCACGTGCAGTCGAAAATCGTCGACGAGAACGGCCGCGTGGTGCCGCCGGGTGCCACCGGTGAGCTCTGCACGCGTGGCTACTCGGTGATGCTCGGCTACTGGAACGACGAGGAGAAGACCGCGGAAGCCATCGACGCCGGCGGTTGGATGCACACCGGCGACCTCGCCACTATCGACGAGGAGGGCTACTGCAACATCGTCGGCCGGGTGAAGGACATGGTCATCCGCGGCGGCGAGAACGTCTATCCACGCGAGATCGAGGAGTACCTCTACCGCCACGAGAAGGTGCAGGACGTGCAGGTCTTCGGTGTGCCGGACCAGAAGTACGGCGAGGAACTGTGCGCCTGGATCAAGCTGCGCCCGGGCACGGAAGCGGACGAGGAGGAGATCAAGGCCTTCTGCCGCGGCCAGATCGCGCACTACAAGGTGCCGCGCTATGTCCGCTTCGTCGACGAGTTCCCGATGACCGTCACCGGCAAGATGCAGAAGTTCGTCATGCGCGAGCACATGATCGAGGACCTGAAGCTGGCCGAGCAGAAGACGGCTTAGAGCCCCTTTCGCCGGCTCTCCGGCGCCATGCCGGTCGTGACCTCGCGGAAGACCTGCCACACCTGTTGCTGCAGCGGCGGCAGGGCGCCGAGGGTTTCCGTGACCAGGCGAACGGCGAGGCCGGCGTCGTTGGGGAGTGTGCCGATGCCGGCCCAGGCGTCGGCTGCCGCGTCGCGTAGCGGGCCGGCGAGACGCTCGGTGTCGACGTTCAGGAACAGCATCAGGCCGAGGCCGCCGATGGGCGTGGTGCTCGCGGCCTGCTCGCGGATCACATCGGCGGCTCCGATGTCGAGGCGTTCGATTGCCAGCAAGCGGCCGCCGCGCCGCATCTCGATCTCGGCGGCGTAGCGGCGAAAGGCGGGCTCGGGGTGCCAGCCGACGCCGTCGGCGTAGACGCACGTTCCCTCGGCGTCGATCATCACTTGATGACGAAGGTCGGCGTCGGCGAAGAGCACCAGCGGGTCGTTCAGCACCTCCAGCCAGCCGTCGTCTGCCACGGACAGATGCCAGGCGTTCTCGGCATGGCGGCCGCCTCGACCGGCGTGGACGACGGTCGCGCCTTGCGTGGTCACGTGGGCGGCGGCGCCGGCGGCGACCTCGACCTGTTGCGAAAGACGGTCGCCGGCGAACAGGCCACCGGCGGCTGATTGCGGCACCACCGTCGCCATGCCGGCGGGCACGGCGTCCATGTGGAAGGGCTGGGTCATCGCCCAGGGATAGCTGAGCCGTCGGCGCGAGAGCCCCGTGCGCCCGTCGGCGCCGGGCGCGAAGGCGAGGTCGAACTGGCTCACTCGCGGAACAGCACGTCGTGGCACAGCATGTCGACGATGGCATCGACGCCCTCGCCGGTGCGGCCGTTGGTGACCAGCACCGGCCGGCCATCGCGCACGGCTCGCGCCTCGGCCAGCATGGCGTCGAGGTCGACGCCGACGTGCGGTGCCAGGTCGGGCTTGTTGACGATCAGCAGGTCGGACTGCACCACGCCGGGGCCACGCTTGCGCGGGATGTCACCGCCGCCGGCGACGTCGATCACGAAGCACCACCAGTCCACGAGATCGAGCGAGAAGGTCGAGGCCAGGTTGTCGCCGCCGCTCTCCAGCAGCACGAGGTCGAGCCCGGGGAAGCGCTGCTCCAGCGTCTCCGCCGCCTGCAGGTTGAGGGTCGGGTCCTCGCGGATGACCGTGTGCGGGCAGGCGCCGGCCTCCACCGCCAGGACGCGCGCCGGGTCGATCAGGTTGGCGCGGCGGACGCGCTCGGCATCCTCATGCGTCACCAGGTCGTTGGTGATCACGGCCAGCGCCACGCCACGCGCCTTCAACCGGGGCAGGAGCTGCTCCAGCAACGCGGTCTTGCCGGAGCCGACCGGGCCGCCGATGCCGATGCGGGCGGCGCCGGCCGACTGGACGAGAGGTTGGACCGTCATCGCAGCATGTAGCGCCGGCTGAGCGGCACTTCCGTCGCCGGTTCGCAGGTCAGCAGCTTGCCGTCGGCGAATACCTCGAAGGTTTGCGGATCGACCCGGATCGACGGCAGCGCGTCGTTGCGCACCAGGTCGCGCTTGGAGCGGTCGCGGACGCTATCGATCTGCACGAACTTCTTGGCCACGCCCAGCTTGCGTTCGGTATCGGCCTGGATCGCGAGGCGGGAGACGAAGGTCACGCCGAGCGTCGTCTTGGCGCTGCCGAGCGAGCCCCACATCGGGCGCTGGATGATCGGCTCCGTGCCGATGTGGCTGCCGTTGCCGTCGCCCATCGCCGACCAGACGATCTCGCCGGACTTGATGATCATCTCCGGCTTGGCGCCGAAAGACGCGCGCGGCCACAGCACCAGGTCGGCCATCTTGCCGGGTTCCAGCGAACCGATGTGCGCGTCCATCCCGGCGGCGATGGCCGGGTTCGAAGGACCGC
>CAZVLI010000607.1:0-3175 GCA_964627965.1 uncultured Rhodospirillales bacterium | reverse complement strand
CAGCGGCACTCGTCCGCGCCCGACGCCAGTGAAGCTGGCCAGCGTCCGCCCGCCGCGCGCCGCGCACTGTTGCGCCAGCCGCTGCGCCGCGTCGACCAGCGCCGTCGGCAACACCGCCAGCCCCGACGCCGCGTCGGTATCCGGCGCATCGATCTGGATCGTACCGTCGACGTTGTTCTGCGACGTGGCCTGAATCAGCGTCTGCTCCAGCAGGATGTTGCCGGCGCGAATGTTGATGTCGCCGCCATTGCCCTCTAGAGCGTTCGCCTGGATCAAACTGTCCTGTAGAACGACCAACTTTATCGGCTGTGCTGCCGCGATCTGCTCGTCGCTAATTGGGCCGACCGGCGGCGTCTGTTCCGGGCCGGCAAGCAATCCCACGTCGTCAGGGATTGAACCGACAAGCGCAACGTCACCACCGTTGCCAGCGCCGAGGCTCACAGTCGAGGTGATACGTCCGCGCACTATGTCCGCCAGCCGTTCCACCGAGGCAACGATACGTCCACCGCCAGCGGCGGCAGCGACTGTGATGAGCGATCCCCCGGACATCAGTGCAAGGTCAGTAACGAATATCTGAATCTCACCGGCTGTGCCTGGCAAGCTTACTGGACCTTGGCCAAGTGCCGCACTCACGGCGCTTATGCGGCCTCGATCCCGCAACGTCAGCCTCTTGGCTTCGATCCTGACGTCACCACCGTTGCCGCCGGCGTTGGAGTTGGTACTGGAGGAGATCGCGCCATTGTCCGCGATTAGAATGCTTTGAGCGCCAATAACAGCCACGCCACCGGCATTGCCGGCATCGTTGCTCAATGCATCGGAAGAAATCCGGGCATTGCTACCTGCGACAGTTAGCCGATCTGTCGAGATCGTTATCGAGCCCGCCCTACCATTGCCGGCAGATGCTGCTTGGATGGAACCAAAGCTACCAATCGTTACTTCGCGGCTGCTTATTTCTATGGAGCCGCCGTTACCCTGCGAGTTTATATCTCCGCCGCTGAAAATCCCGGTCTGGTTGGTCAGGTTCGTACCTAGTAGTGACGGTGCACCGACGATAGAGATTCGATCCGCGTCGATTCTCAGTGATCCAGCATCACCAAGAGTTCGGGTCGATGTGTTGATCTGCCCGAACTGGGATACGACTACTGCGCCGGCGGCGACGGTCACTGTGCCCGCGTCGCCCGTTTTGTCGGCGGTATCGCCATCCACAAAGCTTGCGCTGGAGCTGATGCCCGTCTGTAACCCGTTATCGACGCCGGCGATCCGCAGCGATCGGTTGACCATGACGCTGACATCGCCGGCCGGCGCATTCGAGAAGGTTGAGGACGAGATGACGCCGTTCTGGCTGATCGAGATATCGCCGGCCTGAACCGTCACGTCGCCGGCGGCGCCGACGGCTGGGTTGGCGAAAGGATCGGTTAGGCTTGGCTCCGGATTGGTGCGGCTCAAGATACCGGTAGTTTGTCCGCCTGGTATGCCCTGGATATCGATCGCGCCGGCGATCACGCGAATGTCGCCGGCGTTGCCCTGGCTGAATGTGTTGGAGCTGATCGTGCCGCCATTTGTCAGCGTAATGGTGGCATTCGGCGCGTTCACCAGGATGTCGCCGGCGTCGCCAAAGGCCTGAGCACCGATCGCTAAGGGGATGACGTCGGCAGCGATCCCGGTCTGAAGAAACTGACCGCCGCCGTTGATCGTCAGCGTCTGGTTGATGTTGGCCGTCACCGAGCCGCCTGTACCGGCGCCGAGCGTGCCGGAATTCAGCACGCCGAAATTCTGGATCAGCAGGTTATCGGCGGTCAGCGTCACCGACCCGGCACGTCCGCCCCGCAGCGTCTGGCTGGCGATGCCGGCGGTCTGTGCGGCGAAGCGGCCGGAGACGAGCACATCCCTGCCGACGACGATCACGTCGCCGCCGTCGGCCGGGCTGAACGTGCTGGCGCTGATCGACGCGGTGCCGAGGACGTTGATGGTGTCGGCCATGACGTCGACGGTGCCGCCCGTGGCCGTCTGTGTCGCGGTCGGCTGCGAGTTGGTGAAGATGCCGGTGAACAGGAGCTGCACCGGTTGGCCGTCTTCGATGGTCTCCGCCGCCGCCATGACGCTGCTCGCGCGCACCGTTACCGATCCAGCCGGGTTCTGGCCGAAGGCGTTGCTGGCGACCGAGGCGAAGTTCAGCACCTGCAGCGTGCCGGTCTGCACGAACACGTTCCCGGCGGCGCCGAGCTGCACGCTGTTCTGACCGGTGATGACGTCGCCCGAGTTGGACTGGATGCCGGTCTCGAAACCGTTCGGCAGGCCGACGAGCAGGATACTGTCGGCCGTCACCGACACGGACCCGCCGTCGCCGGCGCCGAAGGTGCTGGCGGTGATGGTGGCGTTGTTGCGCAGCTCGACGGCGCGCGCGGTGACGGTGACGTCGTTGGCGTTGCCGCTGCCGATGGTGACCGAGCCGATGCCGGCGACCGCCTGGGTGACCTGGTCGATGACGCCGATCGCGCGAATGCTGTCGGCGCTGACCGTCACCGGGCCGGCGTTGCCGGCGGCGAAGCTGGTCGAGCCAATGCTGCCCTGGCCGGCGAGGTTGATCGCGCCGCTCACCGACACCGACACGCCGCCGGCATCGCCGCCGAAGGCCGGAACCGAGATGACGCCCGTGTTGGAGTGGATCTCCGCGCTGCCGGACAGATCGATGCTGCTGGCGGTGACGACGACCTGGCCGCTATTGCCGGTGGCGACGGTATCGGCCGCGATGACCGAGTTCTCGCTGAGCGCCAGCGGGCCGGTGGCGACCACGACATCGCCGGACTTGCCGCTGCTGGCGGTGGTGGTGACGATCTGTCCGCCGTTGCGCACCGTGGCGGTCGTGCTCTCGACCAGGATGCCGCCGGTCGCATCGGCCCCACCGGCGTTGACCCCGAGCACGCGGCCATTGTCGACGACGAGATCGTCCGCCTCGACCCGCACGATCCCCGGGCCGCCGCCCAGCAGCCGGACCTGGCCGCCGACGATGGCGACGTCGCCGCGCGTGCCGGTCGACGGCTGCAGGACATCGATGGGCACGCTGCCGGGGCTCGCCAGGGAAGTGACGCGGATCGAGCCGGAGACGGTCTGCGCCAGGCCTGCGATGCCGACCCCGTTGCCGGCCAGCGTCAGGCCCTCGCCCGAGCCGGGGGTC
>CAZVLI010000606.1:0-3175 GCA_964627965.1 uncultured Rhodospirillales bacterium | reverse complement strand
CACCGGATCGCCGACGAAGCGCACGCGCCCCTGCGCCAGGATCGGCCGGTGCGGATCGACGAAGGTGTGGCCGGGCAGCGTGCGCGGGCAGGTGATCTTGCCCAGGCCAGCCGCCTCGGCATCGGCGCCGGTCAGCACCGCCAGCACGCCAGGCGCCGCTTTCGCCGCCGACGCGTCGATGCCGGCAATCTCGGCATGGGCATAGGGCGAGCGTACGAACACGGCTTGCGCCGCGTCCGCCGGCGCCGTGTCGGCGGTATACCGTCCCTCACCCGTCAGCAGCCGACGGTCTTCCAGCCGCGGCACCGATTGGCCCACAAGTCCCATGCCTAAACTCCCGAAAGCTGCGCTAGAGTACGCACCCCAGGAGGAACACGCGATGGCCTACGAGCAAATTCTCTACGACGTCAGCGACCGGATCGCGACCATTACCCTGAACCGGCCGGAGCGCCTGAACGCCTGGAACCGGGTCATGGACCAGGAGCTGCGTCAGGCGATGCAGGCCGCCAGCGACGACGACGAGGTCCGCGTCATCATCGTCACCGGCGCCGGACGCGGCTTCTGCGCCGGCGCCGACATGGACGCGTTGTCCGGCATCCAGGCCGCCGGCAACGACAGCCGCGAGCAGGTCGAGACCGGTCCGATTCGCGGCGGCGTCGACCTGCCTAAAGACTTCCATCGCCACATCACCTACTGGCCGACGGTGCCGAAGCCGATCATCGCCGCCATCAACGGCCCCTGCGCCGGTATCGGCCTCGTGCTCACGCTCTACGCCGACCTGCGCTTCGCGGCGGACAACGCCGTCTTCACCACCGCCTTCTCGCGGCGCGGCCTCGTCGCCGAGCACGGTTCGTCGTGGATGCTACCGCGCCTGATCGGGCCGCAGAACGCGCTCGACATCATGATCTCCGGCCGCAAGTTCTCCGCCGGCGAGGCCCGCGATATGGGCCTCGTCAGCCAGACCTTCACCGCGATGCACTTCATGAGCCACGTGCGCGCCTACGCCAGCGAGATGTGCCACGTGGTCTCGCCGCGCTCGATGCGCGAGATGAAGCGGCTGATGTATCACGCCATGCTGCAGCCGCTGGACGCGGCCATGGACGCCGCCGACAAGGCGATGGAGGAGAGCTTCTCGTCGGAGGACTTCAAGGAAGGCATCGCGCATTTCATGGAGAAGCGCGCGCCGAACTTCACCGGTCGATAGGAGCATCCCGTTGTCGATTGAGTTGAGAACGCCGATCCGCACCGCCATCAGCGAGATGGAAAACCAGCGGATCGGCGCCGTGTCGCGGCTCGCGATCGGCGATCCCTCGGTGATCGCCCTTTGGTTCGGCGAGAGCGACTACGACACGCCCGAGTTCATCCGTCAGGCCGCCATCGACGCGCTGCAATCCGGCCACACCCGCTACGTCAACAAGCGCGGCGTGCCTGAACTGCGCCAGTCGATCCACGACTACATGTGCGCGCAGTACGACATTGAGTTGGAGATGGAGCGGATCACCGTCACCGGCTCCGGCATGACGGCGGTGATGATCGCGGTCGAGACGCTGGTGAACAACGGCGACAACGTGGTCACCGTGTCGCCGATCTGGCCGAACATCTTCTACGCCATCGAGACAATGGGCGGCGAGTGCCGCCACGTGCGCCTGGACCAGACCGACGACGGCACCTGGAAGCTCGACCTCGACAAGCTGTTCGATGCCTGCGACGAGCGCACCAAGGCCTTCTTCATCGCCTCGCCCGGCAACCCGTCGGGCTGGATGATGACGGCGGAAGAACAGCAGGCCGTCCTGGATTTCGCCCGGAAGCGCGGCATCTACATCATCGCCGACGAGGTCTATCACCGTATCGTCTACGACCGGCCGGTGGCGCCGTCCTTCCTGCAGATCGCCGAGCCGGACGACGCGCTCTATTGCGTGCACACCATGTCGAAGTCGTGGGCGATGACCGGCTGGCGCTGCGGCTGGCTGATCCATCCGGCGCCGCTGGGCGACCGCATGGGCGACCTATCCGGCATCAACAACACCGGCTCGACCGCCTTCGTGCAGCAGGCGGCGGCGGTGGCGATCGGCGACGGCGAGCCCTTCGTGCACGAGATGGTCGAGCGCTGCCGGCGCGGCCGCGAGATCGTGTTCCAGGGCCTGGGCAGCCTCGACCGCGTCACCCTGGCCCGCCCGCAGGCCGCGTTCTACGCCTTCTTCAAGGTCGACGGCGTGACCGACGACCTTGAACTGGCCAAGCGGCTGGTGACCGAGGCCAAGGTCGGCCTGTCGCCCGGTAGCGCCTTCGGCCCCGGCAACGAGGGCTACCTGCGCCTGTGCTTCGCCAGCGCCGAGCCTCGCCTCACCGAGGCGCTCGGCCGGCTGGGGGATGCCTTGCGGAAGCTCTAGGGCTCAGCCCATGCCCAGCTCTTTTGCCTTCGCCATGTCCCAGTAGGTCGCCTCGATCTTGTGGCCGTCGGGGTCGTAGGCGAAGGCGCCATAGTACGGTTCGCCGTACTCCGGCCGCGGGCCCGGGGCGCCGTCGTCCTTAGCGCCGGCGGCCATTGCCGCCTTGTGAAACGCATCGACCTGCTCGCGTGAGTTAGCGAAGAAGGCGAAGTGCGTGCCGTTGGCCGTGCCAGGCGAACCGCCGTCATGGGGCTGCTGCACCCAGAACTCCGGAAACTGCCGGCCGTAGGCGATGGCGCCATCATGTTCGAAAACGCGCTTGGCGCCGAGTGTCGCCATCACCGCGTCGTAGAACTTGGCCGACGCCGCCACGTCGCGCACGCCCACCGAGACGTGCGACAGGATCGAGGGGTTGTCCATTCCAGGTCTCCTACCTGCCGGTGAGCATCATCTCGTATCACGTCTTGCCCGGCACCGGCCTCAACCGAAGGGCGGGACGTCGCGTTTCAGATCACGCTCATCATGCACGAAGGTGAGCGCAATCGTCGCGGCGATCTCATCGGGATCGTCGTTGGGCACCGCACCATCAGCCTTCAGCACAAGCCCGACGTCATTCAGCCGGCCTAAGAGCTTCCCTATGGCCGTCCCCGCGATGCGGAAGTTGAGAGTGGCGGCGATGTTCGAGAACAGGTGGTGGTCGACGATCCAACCGCCGCACCCCCCGATCGCATCCTGCACCTGCGACAGCACGAGATGACGGTCGGCAGACGTGACCAGCCGAAAGA
>CAZVLI010000605.1:0-3176 GCA_964627965.1 uncultured Rhodospirillales bacterium | reverse complement strand
CCGGCACGTGCTCGGCCATCGCCGGTGGCTTCCCGATGCGCTTCCTGGGCCACATCGGCGCGCGCGAGATCGACCCCGACACGATCTGCAACATGGCCGGCCACTATGCCCTCAACTACCTGATGGGCGCGTCGGCCAAGGGCTTCGATCCGCGCACCGCGCGCGACACCAAGTGCCTCGTGGTGTGGGGCGCCAACCCGCACGCCTCGGCCCCACACGCCTACCGTTACTGGCTACAAGAGCAGCCCGGAACGCTGGTGGTGATCGACCCCGTCCGCACGCCGACGGCGGAGATCGCCGATATCCACCTGCAACTGCGACCGGGCAGCGACGCGGCGCTGGCCTTCGCCTTCATGCACGTGATCCGCCGCGACGGCCTGCTCGACGCTGACTTCATCCGCGACCACACCGTCGGCTTCGAGCAACTGGAGCCGATGCTGGACGCCTGCACCCCGGCCTGGGGCGAAGCGCAGACCGGCATCGACGCCAAGGAAATCGAGCGCGTCGCCAGGCTCTACGGCGCTGGACCGGCGATGATCTGGCTCGGCCAGGCGCTGCAGCGCCAGCCGGCCGGCGGCAACATCTTCCGCGCCTGCGCCACCCTGCCGGCGGTGACCGGCAACATCGGCAAGCCCGGCACCGGCATCTACTATCTGAACGGCAAGGGCAACCTGGGCCTCGACATGAGCTACGTCTCGATGCCGTCGCTGGCCAAGGACGCGCCGCGACCGGTCAGCCACATGGATCTGGTCGAGACCCTGGCCAACCCGGCCGAGGCCGCGGCGCTGCTCCTGTGGAACATCAACATCGCCGCCTCCAACCCGCGCCAGGCCGAACTGCTCAAGGTGCTGGCGCGCGAGGACCTGTTCACGGTGGTCATCGACCTGTTCCAGACGGACAGCGCCGATTTTGCCGACATCGTGCTGCCCGCCGCGTCCTTCCTGGAGTTCGACGACCTCGTCGGCTCCTACATGAACCTGTCGCTCTCCGCGCAGGCCAAGGCGATCGAGCCGCCGGGCGAGGCGCTGCCGAACCAGGAGATCTTCCGCCGCCTCGCCAGGGTGATGGACCTGGACACGCCGGCGCTCCATGAAAGCGACGCCAACATCATCGCCCATGTGCTGGAAGGCTCGGCCTTCACCTGGGACGAGCTCACGAAGCGCGGCACCATCCCCTTCGGCGACGAGCCGGTGATCCTGTACGAGGACCTCAAGTTCAACACGCCATCAGGCAAGCTGGAGATCGCCAGCGAGCGGGCCGTGAAGCGCGGCTGGCCGGCGACGGCGCAGCCCTGGGCCGACGCGCCGTCGAGCGGCGAGCGCCTGCGCCTGCTGTCGCCGGCCTCGGCCTGGCACATGAACTCCAGCTACGACAACGACCCCGCCATCGCCAAGCAGGCCGGCATGCCGTCCATCACGCTCCATCCAGCCGACGCCGCCGCGCGCGGCCTCAAGGACGGCGAGGCGGTGCGCGTGTGGAACGAGATCGGCAGCCTGCGCCTGCAACTCCACGTCGACGACGTCATCCCGCCCGGCGTGGCGCTGACCCACAAGGGCCGCTGGCCGCGCGGCCAGGCCGGCCACGCCAACGTCAACGCGCTGTTCGCCGGCGCCAAGTCCGACATGGGCCAGTCCACCACCGTTCACGCAGTACAGGTAAAGGTAGCTTCGGCATGAAGGGCATCGGCATCATCGGGTTGGGCGTGATCGGGCAGCGCATGCTGACCAACACCGCCGGCAACGAGCGTATCGGCGTGGTCGCCGCCTGGGATCCGGCCGACAAGGCGATGGCGGCGACGCGCGAGGCCTATCCGCACGTCGAGCTGGTCGACGGCGCGGCGGCGGTCATCAATCATCCCAAGGTCGACCTGGTCTACGTCGCCTGCCCGCCGCTGGCGCACAAGGAACACGCGCTCGCCGCTATCGCGGCGGAAAAGCCGGTGCTGTGCGAGAAGCCGCTCGGGATCGATCTGCCGGCCGGTCGCGAGATGGCCAAGGCCGCCGAGGCCAGCGGCCGGCTCACTATCGTCAACTTCGTCCACGCCTCGGGCTACGGCGTGAACGGGTTGCAGAAGATGCTCGGCGACGGCGCGCTGGGCGAGGTCCAGCGCATCGACCTGCACCTGCGCTTCTCGCTGTGGCCGCGCACCTGGCAGGCGCCGGCCGACTGGCTGCGCTTCCGCGACCAGGGCGGCTTCGTGCGCGAGGTGGTCTCACACTACGTGTACCTGACCCGCCGGCTGTTCGGCGATGTCGCCATCGACTGGGCCAAGCCGCAGTGGCCGGATGATCCGGCGCTGTGCGAAACCGCCTTCCAGGCCCGCTGCACCGCCGGCGGCGCGCCGTGGCTGATCGACAGCGCCAGCGGCGGCGCCGGCCCGGACGAGGTCAGCTATACGGTCTGGGGCAGCAAGGCCTCCGCGCGCCTGGTCGACTGGTTCGACCTGCGCACCACCGACGGCGGCCCCTGGCAACCGGTCGCCGGCGCCCCGGCCGACCCGCGCCAGGCCTCGCTGCTGGCCCAGATCGACCACCTCGCCGACGCCGCCGAGGGCAAGCCGCACAGCATGGCCACCTTCGCCGACGCGCTGGCCGTGCAGGAGACGGTCGAAGCGATGCTGGAAAACTAGGCCGGCGATGTCGATTTGGCGCCATCCCGTTCGTCACTAGGATGAGCGGGTGGCGCGGGGCCGCCCGCCAGACCATGACGGAGGCAACCATGCCGGACTTCATCCTGCTGCTGCACGATTCGGGCGCCGAGGGCACGCCAGCCGCCGCGGACGACTACGCCGCGATGATCCAGGAATACATGGCCTGGACCGACAAGATCCGTAACTCGGGCCACCACAAGCAGGGCGAGAAGCTGACGGACGACGCCGGCAAGGTGCTGCGCGGCGCCGGACCGGTCACGGTCACCGACGGTCCCTTCGCCGAGAGCAAGGAGATCGTCGGCGGCTTCTACATCATCAGCGCCAAGGATTACGACGAGGCCTGCAAGGTGGCGCAGGGCTCGCCGCACCTGAAATTCGGCGGTTCCATCGAGGTTCGTCAGATCCACGACCTCGGTTGACCGTGACCCGGGCCGACGCGCTCGCCGGCGAACTGTTCCGGCGCGAGGCCGGCAACCTGACCGCCTGGCTGGCGCGTCGTCTTGGCCCGGGCCGGCTCGACCTCATC
>CAZVLI010000604.1:0-3176 GCA_964627965.1 uncultured Rhodospirillales bacterium | reverse complement strand
CAGCGCCGCCTCCTTCACCGCCGGCAGCGACACCGCGTCAGCCGTGAACGCCGTGTAGAGCGGGATCTCCGCGCGCAGGCCGGTCTGGTCGTACTGCTTCATGAAGTTGATGCCCATGCCGCCCGGCAGGAACACGAACACCGCCTTCGGCTTCGCGGCGCGCAGGGCGCTGAGCTCGGCCTGGTAGTCCGACTGGCCGAGCTTGGTGAACACCTGGCCGACCACGTTGCCTTTGTAGTAGCGCTGCACGCCGGCCAGCATGTCCTTGCCGGCCTGGTAGTTCGGCGCCATCAGGTAGACATCGTTGATGCCGGCGTCCTGCAGGTACTTGCCCATCGCCTCGGGCGTCTGGTCGTTCTGCCAGGACACCGAGAAGAAGTTCTCGTTGCAGCGCTTGCCGGCGAGCGGCGAGGGGCCGGCGTTGGAGCTGATCAGGAAGGTGTCGGAGCGGACCACCGAGTCGTAGACCGCCATCAGCACGTTCGACCAGATGATGCCGGCGACGAACTGCACCCGGTCGCGCTTCACCAGGGCCGAGACTTCCTGCTTCGCGACATCCGGCTTGCGCTGATCGTCGCCCCAGAAGATCTCGGTCTCCAGGCCGCCGATCTTGCCGTCGACATGCGCGACGCCGAGCTCGAAGGCGTCCTTCATGTGCTTGCCGATGATGCTGGCCGGACCGGACAGCGTCGTGACGTAGCCGATCTTCACGGTGTCGGCGGCGAGCGCGGGGCTGGCCAACATGGCCAAGCCGGCGCTGGCGCCGATCAGAAAGCGTCGGTTCATGGTTCCGTGCCTCCCCAGGCGTTCGGGTTGTTCTTCGCGACGCAGTGTAACGAAGCGCCGCCACGCCCGGAAGGGCATCGCACGTCAGTCTCGCGTGGGGAAAAGAAAGGGAGGTCGGCGGTCTCGCGGGCGCTCGCTGGCCGAAGGAGCTCGCGCCCCACCGACCTCCCCTTGGATCTGATTTGTTGGCCTTGCTGCAGCGGGCCAGCAGGAACGTTGTGTGCCCTGCCTACCTTGGTATCTTATATACAAGTCGATTGACGGTGCAATACTGGATCGACCGTTCCGGGTATTTGGCTTCGTCGCTATTGTGACGGTAGCCTTCCGGGGGGCTCGGGAAAGGCATGGGGGGATGCTGCGACGAGCGAAAACGCTCACTGAGCAGGCTGCGGATACCATTCGTGCGCGCATCATCGGGGGCGAGCTCCCCCTGGGCGCGCCGCTGTCCGAGAACCAACTGGCCAGCGAACTGGGTGTCTCGAAGACACCGATCCGCGAGGCACTGCTGCAGTTGAAGGTCGAGGGGTTGGTGTCGATACAGCCCCAACGCGGCAGTTTCGTCTTCGACATGAGCCCGGCCGACATCGCCGAACTCGGCGAATTGCGCGAAACATTGGAACTGGCGGCCTTGCGTCTGGCGATGGCGCGTCAGCCCGAGCCGCTGCTGTCGGACCTCGGGACATCGCTGGCGGCCATGGAGCGGGCAGTCGCCGACGACGACTTCGCCGCCTATGCGAAGGACGACGCGCAATTCCATGACCAGTTGCTGCAGCACTGTGGCAATCAGTATCTGCTCGACTGCTATCGCAGTTTCGCCTTCCGGGTCGACGCACTCCGCACTCACCTGTCGGGCGATCCGGTGCTGAACCGGCGGTCGCTCGAGGAGCATCGCGAGATCGTCAATGAAATCGCGTCGGGCGACGTCGATCGCGCGATCGGCGCCCTGAAGCGGCACGCCCAAGGCACCATCTGGGAGTTCAACGCCTCGCGCGGCCATCACGACGCGGCCTGATGCGATTGGCTAGGGATACGACGTTCGGATGAGTGCGATCTTGCGCGGGAAGTCGCTGACCGAGCGGGCGGCGGACGAGATCCGGCGGCGGATATTGACCGGCGACTTCCAGCTCGGCGAGCCGTTGTCCGAGAATACCCTGGCCGCCGAGTTCGGCATCTCCAAGACACCGGTGCGCGAAGCACTCGTGCAGCTCAAGATGGAGGGGCTGGTCCACATTCATCCGCAGCGCGGCAGCTTCGTGTTCGACATGACGGTCGAGCAGATCGCCGCGCTGGGCGAGTTGCGCGAGACGCTTGAGGTCGCGGCGCTCGATCTGGCCATGCAGCGCAATCCGGCGGACCTGATCGCTGCGCTGAAGCGCTTGCTTCTGGACATGGAGGCCGCATTGGCGGCCGAAGACTACGTCCGCTATCGCGAACTGGACGACGGGTTCCACTGCGCGCTCTTCGAGCATTGCGGCAACAAGATGATGCTGCAGGGCTACCGCAGCTTCGCGTCTCGGATTCAGGCGCTGCGGCAGCGTCTGTCGGTCGATCCGAACCTCAACGGGGTGTCGCTCAGTGAGCATCGCGCCATCGTCGAGCGGCTGACGAACGGCGATGTCGCCGGCGCCCAGGCCGAACTGCGCGTCCACATGGCGTGCACGGTGGAGAAGTTCCAGGCCGCGCGTTAGCGATACGATCGGCGGTCCGCGCAAGCCGTTTGCCCACGGTGGCCTGTTATGCGCTAGGTTCCCGCCAACGAGCCGCGGGAGGGCTAGAAATGGATGTCAAAGATTGGGTCGTCATCGTCACCGGGTCGTCGTCGGGCATCGGCGCCGCCACCGCGCGGCTGCTGGCCGAGAACGGCGCCAAGGTGGTGATCAACTACAGCCGGTCTGAGGATGCCGCCCGTGAGGTGCAGGCGGCCTGCGAGGCCGGCGGCGGTGAGGCGCTGCTGTGCAAGGCCGACATCGGCAACGACGCCGATTGCCGCGCCATGGCCAAGGCGGCGGTCGACAAGTGGGGCAAGATCGATGGCCTGGTGAACAATGCCGGCACCACAAAGTTCGCCGCGCACACCGACCTGGAGGCGCTGTCGGCGGAAGACTTCGCCCACATCATGGCGATCAATGTCACCGGCACCTACCAGATGACCCGCGCCGTCGTGCCGGCCATGCGCAACAACGGCTTCGGCGCCATCGTCAACGTGTCCTCTATCGCCGGGATCATGGGCGTCGGCAGCTCGATCGCCTATGCCGCGTCCAAGGGCGCGATCAACACGATGACGCTGGCGCTGGCCAAGGCGCTGGGCCCCGAGATCCGCGTGAACACGCTGTGCCCCGGCTTCGTGCAGGGGCGCTGGCTGCGCGAGGGCATGGGCGAGGAGCTCTACG
>CAZVLI010000603.1:0-3179 GCA_964627965.1 uncultured Rhodospirillales bacterium | reverse complement strand
CCACCCACTAGGATACTGGCGTTGGGTGGCCGGGTGGGGGAGCGGGCTGGTGCGAGCCGCGACGCGGCCAACGCGAACGCTACTGCTTCCAGGCGATCGTCGGCGGCAGCAGGTCCGGGTTCACCCGCTCGCAGTTCGCCTGCACCTCGGCGAACAGCCGGTCCAGCGCCTCGTCCGTCAGCAGGTTCGGGATCAGGCCCAGGTCGAGCAACGCGGTGTGCTTCGGGTTGTAGTAGTGCTGCTCCATCTCCACGCGCGGATTCGGCAGGTTGGTGATTGTGGCCTCGACGCCGGCGCGTGCCGCCGTCGCCGTCACCCGCGCCGCCAGATCGGCGACGGAGAAGTGCTCGGTGAACTGGTTGAACACCCGGAAGTCGCCAACGTCGGCCGGGTTGTCGGCCGCCAGCATCACGCATTGCAGCGTGTCGCGGATGTTCAGGAAGCCGCGCGTCTGCCCACCCTGGCCGTAGACCGTCAACGGCTGGCCGGTCGCCGCCTGCACCAGGAAGCGGTTCAGCACCGTGCCGAAAACGTGGTCGTAGTGGAACGACGTCCGCAGTTCCGGCGCCATCTCGGTCTCGTCGGTGGAGATGCCGTAGACCACGCCCTGGTTCAGGTCGGTCGCCCGCAGCCCCCAGATCCGACAGGTGAACTCGATATTGTGCGAGTCATGCACCTTGGAGAGGTGATAGAAGCTGCCCGGCTTCTTCGGGTAGAGCATCCGGTCCTTGCGACCGTTGTGCTCGACCTCCAGCCAGCCTTCCTCGATGTCGATATTCGGCGTGCCGTACTCGCCCATCGTGCCGAGCTTCACCAGGTGCGAATCCGGCGCCGCGTGGCGCATCGCGAACAGCACGTTGAGGTTGCCGATGACGTTGTTGTGCTGCGTGTAGGCCGCGGCCTCGCGGCCTTGCATGGAATAGGGCGCGGAGGGTTGCTCGCCATAGTGGACGATGACGTCCGGCGGGAACTCCTCGAAGATCTTGTAGACGAAACGGTGGTTCAGCAGGTCGCCGACGCGCAGCTCGATATCCTTGCCGCTGACCTCGCGCCACACCTTGATCCGCCGATGCAGGCCCGGCACCGGCATCAGCGGCTCGATCCCGTCTTCCAGTTCCCAGCGGCGCTTGGCGAAGTTGTCGACGACCATCACCTCGTCGCCCCGCGCCGAGAACGCCATCGCCGTCGGCCAGCCGAGATAGCCGTCGCCGCCCAGGATCATTACACGCATCAGAATCGTCCCTTCGCGCGGAAGAATACCAGTCCGCGTCAGTAAGTGATGGTCTTGTCGATCGCCGGCCAGTGCGCCGCCAGTGCCTCGGCGATCTTCGGCCCGGCCGCGCCGTCGCCGTAGAGCGTGTCGCGCGCGTAGCGGCCGTGCGCCACCTGCCGCTCCACCGCCGCGACGACGGCGTCGAGGTCATAGCCCACATCGACGACGTTGTCGCCTCGCGCGCGACCCTGCTGGCGGGTGCCGATATTGACGGTCGGTGCGCCAAGGAAGGCACTCTCACGCAAGCCGCTGGAGCTGTTGCCGACGACGCAAGCCGCGTTCGCCAGCAGCCTGGCATAGTGTTCGATCGGCAGGCTGCCGAGACGTTGCACCGGCGGCGCCGTCTCGTCCGCGAGTAAGGCCTCGACCGGGGCCGAGGCCGCCTCCGCGCCGGCGTCCAGATTCGGCAGCACCCAGACCGACGGCAGGCCGATCCGTCGCACCGCCTCGACCAGCATCTCGTACTGCGCGGGTGCGTCGTCGTATTCGGTGACCACCGGATGGAACGACACCACCAGGAACGGCGCGGCAAGATCGACCGCTCGGCCCACGGCACGAGAGGCCAGGAAGCCCGTCGTGGCCCCGAGTTCGGCCAGCTCCATCTCCGCGATCAGGTCCAGCGACGGCGTGCCGACGGTGACGATGGCATCGGCCGGCTCGCCCATGCGCAGGATGCGGGCGGCGGCCTCCTCGTTGGCGGGGAAATGCAGGTGCGCCAGCTTGGTGATGGCGTGGCGGATGCGCTCGTCGATCGAGCCGGAAATCTCCCCGCCCTCCAGGTGCGCGATACGCACGTTCATGCACAGCCCGGCCTGGGCGATGGCCAGCGCCTCGTAGCGGTCGGCGACGACCATCAGCCAGTCCGGCCGGCGCTGGGCGATGATCTGCTGCATCCCCAGCACGCAGCGGCCGGCCGCGCGGGTCATGCCGCCGAGGTCGGCCGGGCCGTCGAGGTAGTCGAGCTCGTCGGCACCGGGATACCCGTCGGCCGCCAGCAGATCGCGGTGATCGCCGTAATCGGCATCGAGCAGCGGCCCGCCCACCACCGGCAGCAGTTCCAGATCGTCGCGCGCGGCGATGGCCTGCATGGTGGAGCGCATCTTGGCGTAGTTGCCCCGCGTCGTGAGCGGGATCATCACCCGTCTGGCCATCGTCGCCCGTGTCGCCTCAGCGGCCGTGGCGCAGCAGGCCGAGCAGATACTCGCCGTAGGCGTTCTTGGCCAGCGGCTCGGCCAGTGCCGACAGCGCGGCATCGTCGATCCAGCCCATCCGCCACGCGATCTCCTCCGGCGCACCGATAAACAGGTCCTGGCGTGCCTGGATCGTGCGCACGAAGCCGGACGCCTCGTGCATCGCCTCGTGCGTGCCGGTGTCGAGCCAGACCATGCCGCGCCCGAACACCTCGACCATAAGGTCGCCGCGCTCCAGGTAGGCGCGGTTGACATCGGTGATCTCCAGCTCGCCGCGCGCCGACGGCTTCATGTTGCGGGCGATGTCGACCACGTCGGCGTCGTAGAAGTAGAGGCCGGTGACAGCGAAGCGCGACTTCGGCTGCGCCGGCTTCTCCTCGATCGAGCGGGCACGACCTTCGGCGTCGAAGTCGACGACGCCGTAACGCTCCGGGTCATGCACGCCATAGGCGAAGACCGTCGCGCCGGCCTCGCGCCCGCCGGCGCGGCGCAGCGTCTGCGACAGGTCGCGGCCCCAGAAGATGTTGTCGCCCAGGATCAGGCAGCTCGGCGACCCGGCCAGGAAGTCCTCGCCGATCAGGAAGGCCTGCGCGATGCCTTCCGGCTTCGGCTGCGCGGCGTAGCTCAACGACACGCCCCACTGCGAGCCGTCGCCCAGCATCTGCTGGAACAGCGCCTGCTCGTGCGGGGTGGTGATGATCAGGATGTCGCGGATG
>CAZVLI010000602.1:0-3181 GCA_964627965.1 uncultured Rhodospirillales bacterium | reverse complement strand
CGTCCCCTGCCCCACAGCCACACCACCGCCGGCGCCGCCAGCGCCGCGAACAGCAACGGCGCGCCGCCGGCGAGCTTGGCCATGCCCAGGCCGCCGAACAGCATCGGCACCAGCATCAACACGAACCACGCCACCAGCAGGCGGGCCTGCGGCGGTGCCGCGTCGCGCCGCAGGCGCCAGATGCCGATGAACGCCAGCGGCCAGAAGAAGGCGAAGCCGACCAGGAACTGGTACGGGTAGAGGTCGCCGGTCTCCAACGACTCGCGCGCGAACTCGGCCCAGACCGGCTGCTTCGAGATCCAGTATTGATAGACGACGACGGGGAGCAACGCGGCGCCGTGCACGAAGGCGGCGCCGAGGCGCCAGCGCGGGCCGCGCCGGTAGAGCGCGTAGAGGAACCACGCCAGCGCGATCATCGGCAGCTCGTAGGGCCGCGCCAGCGTCGTCACCAGCGAGAGGACGATCAACGCCACGAGCAGGCCGACCGGCCGTCGGCCGTCATCTATGGCGCGGTCGATCGCCAGCAGCAGCGCCAGCGCGCCCAGGATCCAGGCCAGCGCCATCGCGTGATACGGGAAGTTCACGAAGGTGGTGAGCGTGTGCAGGTCGCGGCTGATGAGGTCGGACCCGACAGGCAGCGCGACCACCTTGCGCAGCCAGCCGATGCCGGCCGCGAAGACCCACAGCACCACCGCCAACGCCGCCAGCCGCTGCGAGTTCAACGCCATCGCCAGGACCGCGAAGGCGGCCAGCACCGCCACCGGCACCGCCGCCAGCGACAGCCACAGCATCGCGTCGACGGCATGCGCGCCGGTCAGCGCCGCAACGGCGCCATACAGCAGGAAGATCGGGTTCACCAGCGCGGCAGCGTGCGGTTCGACGGTGTAGAGGTCGGTGAAGAGCAGCCGGCCCTGCGCGGCCTGGATCGCCCACGACGCGTAGGACAGGTTGTCGTCGACGAAGCCGACGAAGCCAACCGGAATGGCCGCATCCAGATCGGCGCCGGAAAGATTGCCGGTCTCGATCCCGACCCAGCCGCGCAGCACCGCAACAAATAGCGTGATCGCCGCGGCCAGCGCGGCCGGCAGTCCTACTCGGCCCACGGCGGGCGGCGCTTGGCCAGGAAGGCGGCCATGCCGGCGGGCGCCTCGGGGCCGCGCAACAGATCGACCAGGCCGGTCGCGGCGTCGTCGAGTACCTTGGCGTCGGGCTCGGTGTTGCAGGCCAGGACCAGGCGCTTCACCGTCGCCACCGCCGCCGGCGAATTGCGATGCAGGTCGTCGAGCAGTTCGGCGAGCCGGGCATCAAGCGCGGCGGTGTCGGCGAGACACTCGTCGGCGATGCCGAGCCGGGTCGCTTCCTCGCCGTCGACCACCTTGGCCGTGACGCCCAGGCGGCGCGTCGCCGCCGGGCCAATGCGCCGGACCACGAAGGGGATGATCTGCGAGGGCACGAACCCGGCGCGTGGCTCCGGCATGCCGATCTTGGCGTCGGGGACGGTCAGCACGATGTCGCAGGCCGACGCGGTGCCGAGTCCGCCGCCGACGCAGGAGCCTTCGATCACCGCGACCGTCGCGATCGGCAGGTTGTCGAGCCGGGTCAGCACGTCGCCGTAGTAGCGATAGGGCGCGACCAGCGGATCGGGCTCGCCCGGCGCCGGCGCCGGCGGCATGTCGCGCATGGCGTTGATGTCGCCACCGGCCGAGAAGTGGCCGCCGTCGCCACGGATCACCAGCACGCGGGCGGCCGCGTCGGCCTCGACCCGCTCCACCGCGTCACCGATCTCCAGCATCATCGGATGGGTCAGCGCATTGCGCCGCTCCGGCCGGCTCAAGGTCAGCCAGACGCGCTCGCCGTCGTGCTCGACGCGGATGTTTTCGTAGCTCGGGAACATCTGATCGGGTGCCGCCACGCTTCGAGTCGACGCCAGCTTACCCGGCCCCTAGGGTTGCGGCCACACCGCGAGGGAGGCGGTGCGCAGATGGCCATCGAAGTCCGCGCCGCCGTCGAAACCGAGGCCGCCGCCCTGGCGGCGCTGATCGAGGCGTTCAACGTCGAGTTCGATGGCAAGCCGGGGCTGCACACCGAGGCGACGGTCCGCGACGGCTTCTTCGGCCCGGCGCCGGCGCTGCGCGCGCTGATCGCCTGGGACAGCGCCGACGCCGTCGGCCATCTGCTCTACCTCTCGCACTACGACACGATGCACGGCGGCCAGTGCGCCTACATGCACGACCTCTACGTCCGTCCTGACCGGCGCAGCCAGGGCATCGGCCGGCAATTGATGACGACGCTGGCGCGGATCGCGGCCGAGACGCACAGCCACGTCTGGTGGGGCGTCGATCTCGACGACGACCGCGCGCGCAGCTTCTACCGGCGGCTCGGCGCGCGCGAGGACAAGGTCTGGGACATGATGCTGGACCGGGCGGCACTGGCGCGGCTGGCGAAGGAGAGCGAGACATGAGCATCGAGGCGCGGCCGGCGCGCGAGGCCGACGCGGCCGTGCTGGCGGAGATGATCGACGCCTTCAACGTCGAATACGGCCGGCCGGCCGGACTGCATACGGCGGAGAGCGTGCTGCGCGACGGCTTCGGGCCAGACCGCGGGTTCACCGGCGTGATCGCCTGGGACGGCGACGAGGCCGCCGGCTACACGCTCTACTACCCGACCTGGGAAAGCGTCACGCCGGCACGCGGCATCTATATGCAGGACCTGTGGGTGCGGCCGGCGTGGCGCTCCAAGGGCGTCGGGCCGGTGCTGGTCGCGGCGCTGGCGCGTGTCGTGCTGGAGCGCGGCGCGACGCACCTGTGGTGGCGCGTGGACACCGACAACGTACGCGGCCAGGCCTTCTACAAGGGCATCGGCGCGACCGTCGATCCACCGATCACCATGGTGCTGGAGGGCGAGGCCCTCACTTCGATGGCGTCTCGATGAGCGGCGCGTCCGGCGGACGGATGAAGCGGGTGCGAGCGTAGCGCGAGGCGACGTCGATCAACGACACCGTGACCAGGATCATGATGATGATCAGGCAGGCCTCGTCCCAGGCGTTGACGCGGATGCGGTCGGACAGGTGCAGGCCGATGCCGCCGGCGCCGACGATGCCGAGGATGGTGGCCGAGCGGGTGTTGCTCTCGAAGTAGTAGAGCACGTTCTGGCAGAGGATGACGTCCATGCGCAGGAGGCC
>CAZVLI010000601.1:0-3182 GCA_964627965.1 uncultured Rhodospirillales bacterium | reverse complement strand
AGTCCCACGATGCTGTTCGCCGGCCGCGCGATCACCGGCATCGGCGGCACCATCTACAACGTCATCTTGACCAAGATGGTCACCGACTGGTTCTTCGAAAAGGAGATCGTCACCGCGCTGGCCGTGATGCTGACGTCGTGGCCCATAGGGATCGCGTTGGGCCTGTTGAGCCAGGGCTGGCTCGCCGACGCCTACGGCTGGCAGGTGGCCATGCACGCGACCGTCGCGGTCGCCGCCCTCGCCTTCCTGCTCACCGCGCTGATCTATCGAGAAGCCCCGAACGCGGGCGACGGCAAGGCACAGAAGCTGCGCATCGCGTTGCCCCGGCGGCAGTTCATCCACATGTGCGTGGCCGGCACCGGCTGGACCTGCTTCAACGCCAGCCTGATCGCCGCCGTCAGCTTCGCACCGGATGTGCTGATCGCCGACGGCTACACGGCGGAGGCGGCCCGCGCATCGACCAGCCTGCTGATGTGGGTGACGTTGTTCTCGCTGCCGTTCGGCGGCCGGGTGCTGGAGGTGGTCGGCTACATCACGCCGGCGATGCTCGTCGGCTTCGCCGTCAGCGGGCTGGCCACCGTGGCGATCACCACCGGCGTCGCGCCCGAAGCCGCGTTGATCACAGTCGGGATCTTCCTGGGCCTGCCGGCCGGCGCGCTGATGTCGCTATCCGCGCAGGCCGTGTCGCCGGACAATCGCGGCCCCGGCCTCGGGATCTTCTACACCATCTACTACATCGGCATGACGGTGTTCCCGGCGCTCGCCGGCTGGGCCAGGGACGTCACCGGCAATGTCGGCGCGCCGCTTTACCTGGCCGCAAGTCTGATGGTGGTCACGATCGTCTCGATCCTGCTGTTCCGGGTCCTGCAACGCACCTGGCCGATCGAGGCGACGGCGTCAGCCTGACGCCAGCTTCCGCAGTTCCTCGGCCAGCGCGCGCACCTCGCCGGCGGCAACGCTCGACGCCGCGGCTTCCAGCACCGTGGCGCCACGGCCGAAACTCTCCGCGAAGGCGACACGATTGCCGAGCCTGCCTTGCGCCAGCGGCGCGTCGAACTCGGCCAGAGCGGCTTCAATCTCGGCCGTCAGCCGCGCCCGTGCTGGTACCCGGTTGAGGACCATCGCCGCCGGGATGCGTTCGTTGCTGGCAAGCTCCAGCGTGGCTTGCGTGGCCCACAGGTCGGACGGCGTCGGTTGCACGGGCACCACGACCAGGCTGGCATTCTCCATCGCCGACCGGGCCTCGCGATCGGCATGCGGCGCCGTATCGACCACGACCAGGTCGTGATCGCGGGTCAGCGCCTTGGCCTCGCGTCTCGCGCCCCAACCACTCGCGGTCCGAAATGACAGATCCATACCGGCCTCGCCGAGCCGGTCTTCGCGCCGCTCGAACCATTGCCCGAGGCTGCCCTGCGGATCGACATCGAGGATGGCAACCCGTTGCCCCGCCTGGGTCCAGGCGACTGCCAGATGAGCTGCCAGGGTGGTCTTGCCCGAGCCGCCCTTCTGCTGCGCGATGGTGATGACGTGACCGGCCATACGACTGCCCTCGTTGCCGTTGGCATCAGCTTAGCTGCGGGCGATGCGGCGCACCACGAAGAACGGCAGGCTGCCGGCGGAAACCGCGATCATGCCGAAGATCATCCCGGCCAGGTAGCCATCCGTGAGGTCGTGCCAGACACCGCCGAAGGCGCTGCCGATGCCGCCGCCCATGCCCATGCCGATGGTGATGAAGCCATAGATGCGGCCCATGTACGGACCACGGAAGATGCCGGCGGCGATGGTGGAGATCGCCGGACCGCGGCTGCCGAAACTGATGCCGAAGAAGCCGATGAAGCCGGCGAGCCAGATCAGGCTTGGGCCGTCATGCAGCTGCGTCAGGCTGGCGATCCCGATTACGGTGAAGGCGTAGCTGACCAGCACCATGCGCCGACGCCCGAACCGGTCGGCCAGCATGCCGAACACCACCATCCCAATCGGCGCCAGCAAGCCGATCAGGCCGAAGGCGCTGGCCGCAGCCTGCGGTGTGTAGCCGATCTCCACCAGGAAGGCCGGCGTCTGCAGGATCACCGTGTACATGCCGATACCGGTGAAGCAGAAGGTCCAGTTGAGCCCCCAGAACGCGCCCATACGCAGCGCCTGCGCCAGGGTCACGCCCGTGCCCGGCTCGCCGGTCGCGGTCGGATTGGCCCGTGTCCCCAGCCCCGGCGCACCGTCGGCCGCCCTCACCCAGGCCAGCAGCAGCGGGATCGGCAGCATCGCCAGCACGCCGACGGACAGCACGACATAGGCCTGCCGCCAGCCGAAGGCGTCGATCAGCGCCTGCGCCGTCGGCGCCATCACCAGCAGCCCGAGCCCGCCCGACGCGTAGGCCAGCGCCAGCGCCGTGTTGAGCCGCTTGCTGAACCAACGACTCAACAACGTCGCCATCGGCACCGGCCCCACACAGGCCAGCCCGAGCCCGAACAGCACCCCGGCGGAGACGTAGAAATGCCAGAGCGTCTGACCCTGGCTGGCGATGTAGGCCGCGCCGGACAGCAACGCGATGCCGCCGATGTAGAGCCGCGCCGGACCGAACCGGTCGAACAGGAAGCCGCTGACCGGGCCGACGAACCCGACCACCATGAAGGCCAGCGAGTAGACGCCGGACGCCTCCGTCCGCGCCCAGCCGAACTCGGCTTCCAGCGGCAGCATGAAAACCGGATAGGCATCGATCACCCCGCGGCCAATCAGGTTGGCCACGAAACACAGGACCAGAATCAGGATTGCCGCCGCGGCGGGGTGCCGCACGGCCCACGGTGGGATTGCCATCGCCTCGAAGCTAGCCCAGGCCGGCCGGCCGGGCTAGCTTGACGCCATGACGCACCGTATCGGAACCGGCGCCGGATTCTCCGCCGACCGCCTCGACCCCGCCCTGCAACTGCTCCGCCACGGCCAACTCGACACCATCGTGTTCGAGTGCGTCGGCGAGCGCACCTTGGCCTTCGGGCACCGCGACCGCCAAGCCAACCCGTCGCGCGGTTACAACCCGCTGCTGGAGCGTCGCCTGCGCGCGGTGCTGCCGCTGGCGCGCGAGCACGGCACGCGACTGGTGACCAACATGGGCGTCGCCAACCCGCGCGCCGCGGCCGAGGCCGCCGCCGGCGTCGCCCGCGAGCTCGGTCTGAAGGGCCTGCGCATCG
>CAZVLI010000600.1:0-3193 GCA_964627965.1 uncultured Rhodospirillales bacterium | reverse complement strand
AGCGGCTTGCCGTCGACGGCGAGCGCACGGTGGTCGTTGGCGTTCAGGGTCACTGCCACGACATGCTCGCCGGCCGGCAGGTCGGCGATGTGCATCCACGGCGCGTAGAGCCGCGCCAGCTTCACGCCGTCCACATAGACATGCGCGTGGCCCTCGCCGGCCACGTGCGCCGCGCCGACATTGCGCGGCGAGAACCGGAAGTTCGTCGTCACCACGTGCAGGTTCCAGCCCGTCCCCGGATCGGGCGTCAGCGAAATCGCCAGCGTCGGCGCCTCGCCGTCGGCCGCCAGCGACAACATCTCCTCGTGCGCGGCGTGTCCGGCGTGCGCCGCCTCGCTGTGTTGCTTGACCGCGTGGTCGTGATCGTGCCCGTCCAGGGTGATGCCGTAGCCGGCGGCGAGCATGAAGCCGGCCAGACCACCTAGCACCAACCCGACGATCAGCAGCGGTATCGATCTATCCATGGTCCTTCCGGGCAGTGCAGCAGCCCGGCCAGCTATGCCGCAGCGTGGCGTTCCGTGTCACGGTGCCAGAAGTAGCCGGCGAACAGGCCCACCAGCACCCAGGCGACCAAACCGACACCGAAGGCGCGGCTGGCGAACAGCGCGCCGAGTTCGGTCGGCACCGGTCCGGTGAACGCATCCGGCGCCGGGGCGCCGACAACGTGCGGCGCCAGCAGCAGGATCGCCGCGATCCCCCAAGCCAGCCATGACGTGCCGAAGGCGATGAGCCAGAGCGCGATGGCGGCACCGGCGACCGTGGCGAACCACCACGCCTGGCGCGCGTAGACGTCGGCCGCCGCTACGCCGGGTACCTCGGGCGCGAGCGTGAAGCCCGGCGCGAGCTGGACCGCGACGAAGCCCGCGATCCCCCAGACGATACCCTGTCGCGCGGTCACCGCCACGCCACGTCGGGCCGCCAGAGACATGGCCGCGACCAGCACCAGCGCATAACCGCAATAGATGGCGATGGTGAAGGCGACCGAGAGCCCATCCCGCAGCGGTTCGAAGCCGCCGACGTCCTGATGCGCGCTCACCGTTTCCGCCCCGAAGTGAACGAGCTCGCCCGACTCGTAGAGCTCGGCGTGCAGCAGAACGGGTTGCACGAAATAGAGCTGCAGCAGGCTCGCGATCAGGCCCGCCGCGGCACCAGCGAGCAAGCCGCTGGTCAATATGCGTGTGAACATTCCCCTAGTGGCAGGGGAAGCCGGTCGCGTGTCGGACGTCGTGGGCGGCGGTGTGCAGGGCGGTCGCCTGAACATGGCCGGTTACGAAGACGATGGCCGCCCCGAGCAGGGCCGCCAGGAAGATCGGCAGCAGTTCGCTCTTGCCAGCCGCTAGCGTCGTGGTCAGCGCGTTCATGTTCTTCTTCTCCTTCTATCCGTCGCACCCGACGGATGGCTCGGGACAACGCCTGGCAGGTCTCCTGGCTTGCGGGTCTCGGTTGCTGGCCTGCCTTCCCGGTTTCCCAGTGGCATCGTCGGCCGAACTCGCCGCTCACAGTTGCGGGGGCAGCCACGGATTAGGTCCCTGATGGGTACGCCGCACCGTGTTCCCTTTTCATCTCCTAGGCGTCCACCTTCGGAGAACCAAGCCGTTCAACGCTACACCAGCTTGGCCTCGGGTCAACCCTGCAACCGGTCGCGGCGCGGCATCAATCGTCGGAGATCAGCGCGTCGGCCTCGATCTCGATCAGCAGCCCTTCCTTGGCCAGCCACGGCGTGCCGATCAGGGCGCTGGACGGATTGATGTCGCCGTAGTCCTCGCTCATCGCGCGGATCACGCCCTCGGCATGCGCCGGGTCGGTGCAGAACAGCGTCAGGCGCGTGATGTGTGCGCGCTTGGCGCCGGCCTTGGCCAGGATCGCATCGAACTTCTGAGTGATGATCTTGGTCTGCTCGTAGGAGTCCTTGCCCTCCACGTTGCCGTCCTTGTCCAGCGACGTGGTGCCGGAGATCGCGACGTGGTTGCCCACCTTGACGGCACGGGCGTAGCCGGGAACCATCTCGGTCCCGTCGAAGAAGACTTCTCGTTTCACCTGCTGGTCCTTTCCCTAGGCGATGCGTCGCGCGCGAGCTTAGCCGACCGGACCGCCAACCGGGAGCCACCTGCCCTTGCCCACCGATCCGCCCGACGGCTACCGCCCGCTACCCGACGTCGACGGCTTCATCACCCATGTCGGCCCGCTCTACGTGCGCTGGACGGAAGACAGCGCCTCGCTGGCCTTCCGGGTCGCGCAGCACCACGCCAATCCGGCGGGCATGTGCCACGGCGGCATGCTGATGACGCTGATGGACATGGGCATCGCGGTGGGGCTGAAGGTCGCGGCGAAGTCGGAGATGTTCCTGCCGACCATCAACCTCAGCTTCGATTTCCTGGCGCCGGCCCATGTCGGCGACTGGCTCGAAAGCGAGGTCAGCTTCACCTTCACCACGCCGCGCATGGGCTTCGCGCACGGCCTGCTCATCGGACCGAACGGACCGGTGGTGCGCGCCAATGGCATCATGAAGATCCCCAAGGCCGACGACGCGCGGTTCCAGACCGCCAGCCGGCGCGTCGGCAACCTGAAGCAGGACGGCTGAGCATCGATGCTGGTCCGCCCCGCCGGCAGCGACGATCACGACGCCATCCGGACGCTGGTCGAGGATGCCTTCGGGCAGGCGGACGAGGCCGGCCTTGTCGACCGGCTGCGGCTCTCGGGCGACGCGGCCATCGAGCTGGTCGCCGTCGACGACAGCACGATCGTCGGACACGTGCTGTTCTCGCGCCTGACCGCACCGTTCCGCGCGCTGGCGCTGGCGCCCGTCTCGGTCGCGACGCGACGACAGCGCGCCGGGATCGGCGCCCGCCTGATCAACGGCGGCCTGCAACGCGCCGCGCGCGAGGGCTGGCAAGGCGTCTTCGTGCTGGGCGATCCCGCCTACTACACCCGCTTCGGCTTCGACGCGCACCTGGCCGCCGACTTCCGTTGCTCCTACGCGGGGCCGTACTTCATGGTCAGCGCGCTCGGCGGCACGCTGGCGACGACGACGGGTCAGATCGACTACCCCGCCGCCTTCGCGGGCCTGTAGCTACGGTGTCTCATGCTGGGCCTGCACCGGCCCGCTCCCCCACCCGGCCACCCAACGCCAGTATCCTAGTGGATGGCCGGGTGGGGGAGCGGGCCGGTGCGATTCCGCGTAAGCGGAAAATGC
>CAZVLI010000599.1:2548-3204 GCA_964627965.1 uncultured Rhodospirillales bacterium | reverse complement strand
CACCGCCGGACGAGCCACCGGGCGAGCGGTCGAGGTTCCAGGGATTGCGCGTGTAACCGTGGCGCGGGCTGCGGGTCAGCGCCAGGTGGCCGAACTCCGGCGTCGTGGTCTTGCCGACCAGCACCGCGCCGGCCCGGCGCAGGCGCGCGACGGCGGCCACATCCTTCGCCGGCACGTTGCCGGCCATGGTGTGCGAGCCGAAGGCGGTCTCGATTCCGGCGGTGTTGACCAGGTCCTTCACGGTGAAGGGCACGCCGGCGAGCGGGCCCAGATTGCGGCCGGCGGCGCGCGTCTTGTCGACCTTGCGCGCGGCCGCCAGCGCGCCATCGCGGTCGACGGCGGCGAAGGCGTTGATCTGCGGGTCGATGCGTTCGATCCGGTCCAGGCACTCGGCCGTCGCAGTCTCCGCGCTCAGCTCGCCTTGCCGGATCGCGCGCGCCAGCTGCGTCGCCGGCAGGCGCCAGCTCTCGCCCATGCCGCCCTCCTTGTTGTTCTTGGCGGGCAGCATGCCAGGAAGCGGTGGCGGAGGGAAATCAGCCCTCGCCGGTGAGGGCGCTGGCGAACTCCGCGGCGTCGAAGGGGCGCAGGTCGTCGGCGCCTTCGCCGACGCCGATGAAATGGACCGGCAGCTTGAAGCGCTGCGCGACGGCGACCAG
>CAZVLI010000599.1:1263-2538 GCA_964627965.1 uncultured Rhodospirillales bacterium | reverse complement strand
TGCGGTGCCGTCCAACTTGGTCATCGCCAGGCCGGTCACGTCGCAGACCTGCTGGAACACCTCGACCTGGTTGATCGCGTTCTGGCCGGTGGTCGCGTCGAGCACCAGCAGCACGTCGTGCGGCGCGCTCTGATCCTGCTTCTTCAGGACGCGGATGACCTTCTCCAGCTCGGCCATCAGGTCCTTCTTGTTCTGCAGCCTGCCGGCGGTGTCGATCATCAGCACGTCGGCGCCGGCGGCCTGGGCCTGGCTCAGCGCGTCGAAGGCGACGGCGGCCGGGTCGGCGCCCTCGCCCTTGGCGATGAAGGCGGCGTTGGCCCGTCCGGCCCAGATCTCGAGCTGGCCGATGGCGGCGGCGCGGAAAGTGTCGCACGCGGCCAATGCAACCTTCTGGCCGTGCTCGCTGAGCTGCTTGGCGATCTTGCCGATCGTCGTTGTCTTACCGGTGCCGTTGACGCCGACGACCAGGATCACGTGCGGTTTGTTGGCCGGCTCGATGTGCAGTGGCTGTGCCACCGGCTCCAGAATATCGCCGACGACTTCGGCCAGCGCGCCTTTGATCTCCTCCTCGAAGACTTCCTTGTCGAAACGGTTGGCGGCCAGCTTGGCGGTGACCTCGCCGGCGACGACGGGGCCGAGGTCGGCCGCGATCAAGAGGTCTTCCAGCTCGTCCAGCGCCGCCTGGTCCAGCTTGCGCTTGGTGAAGACGGAGGTGATCGAGTCGGCGAGCCCGCCCGCGGTGCGGCTCAGTCCCTGTTTCAGCTTTTGCAGCCAGCTCATGCTGGAATGCCGGTCAGCTGTTCGTCGGCGGTGCCGGTTACGCGCACCCGCGCCAGCGGGCCGGCGGCGTCGGTCGCGACGGCGGCGAAGTTGGGTGCCCGACCGAGGCCGTTGCGCTCCATCAGCACCTCGACCTCGCGACCGACCTGGCTTTGCAGGAAACGGCGGTGCGCGGCGGCGCCGATCTCGCGCAGGCGCGCGGCGCGTTCTTTTCGCAGGCTCTTCGGTAACTGCGGCATGCGTGCCGCCGGCGTGCCGGGTCGGGCCGAGAAGGGGAAGATGTGGGTGTAGGCCAGCCCGCAGTCGTCGATGATCCGCGCGGTGTTCTCGAAGGCCGCGTCGTCCTCGGTCGGGAAGCCGGCGATCAGGTCGGCGCCGAAGGCCACGTCCGGGCGCAGCCGGCGCACCTCGTCGCAGAAGGCAACGGCGTCGGCGCGACTGTGCCGCCGCTTCATGCGCTTCAATATCAGATCATAAAAGCGTAACGACACCTCA
>CAZVLI010000599.1:947-1253 GCA_964627965.1 uncultured Rhodospirillales bacterium | reverse complement strand
TCGCCGGCCTGCAACGACAGGTGCAGGTGCGGCATCAACCGTTCTTCCTCGGCCAGCGCGCGCATCAGGTCGTCGTCGGCCTCGATGCAGTCGATCGAGGACAAGCGTAGGCGCGGCAGCTCCGGCACGGCGGCCAGCAGCCGGCGGACCAAGGTGCCGAGGCCACCGCCGACAGGCAGGTCCTGGCCCCACGAGGTCAGGTCGACCCCGGTCAGCACGACTTCCCGATAGCCGTTCTCGACCAGCCGTCGGACCTGGTCGACGACGATGCCGAGCGGCACCGAGCGCGAATTGCCGCGCGCGTAG
>CAZVLI010000599.1:0-937 GCA_964627965.1 uncultured Rhodospirillales bacterium | reverse complement strand
ATGCAGAAGGTACAGCGGTGGTCGCAGCCCTGCTGGATCTGCACCACGGCGCGGGCGCGGCCGTCGAGGCCGTCGACGAGATGCGCCGGCACGTCGCGCACGGCCATGATGTCGCCGACCTGCACCGGCGCCAGCGCCGCGTAGCTTTCCGCCTTCAGCTTTTCCTCGTTGCCGAGCACCTGGGCGACGCCGGGTAGCGACGCGAAACTGTCGGGTTCCAGTTGCGCGGCGCAGCCGGTGACGACGATGCGCCGGCCGGGGGCGTCGCGATGCGCGCGGCGGATCGCCTGGCGCGCCTGGCGCACCGCTTCGGCGGTCACGGCGCAGGTGTTCACCACCACGGCGTCATCGACGCCGGCGGCGGTCGCCTGGTCGCGGATTACCGCGCCCTCGAAGCTGTTCAGCCGACAGCCGAAGTTGACGACATCGATGCTCATGCTGCGTCCGCGGGACTGCGTAGCAGCGTTTCGTCGAGCGTGCCGGTGAAGCTGGTCGCGACCGGGCCGGTCATCACCACGTGGTCGTCGTCGCGCCACTCAAGACGGAGCCGGCCGCCGTCGAGGTCGACATCGACCGTTCGGCCGGTGAGGCCGCGCCGCGCCGATGCGACGGCGGCGGCGCAGGCGCCGGTGCCGCAGGCGCGGGTGATGCCGACGCCACGCTCCCATACGCGGAAGCGCAGGGTGTCGGGCGCAGTGAGCGAGGCCACGCCGACATTCACCCGCTCCGGGAACAGCGGATGCACTTCCAGTTTCGGGCCAAGGTCGGCGATGTCGACCGCTTCGGCGTCGGGCACGAAGAAGGTCGCGTGCGGGTTGCCGATGTTCATCGCGACGGGATCGCTGAGCGGCCCGAGGCCGAGATCGAGGTGCAGCGTATCCATCTCGCGGGCGAGCGGGATTTGGCGCCAGTCGAGGCGCGGCACGCCCATGTCGAC
>CAZVLI010000598.1:0-3211 GCA_964627965.1 uncultured Rhodospirillales bacterium | reverse complement strand
CAGAAGCGCATGCCGATCCACGGCGACGAGAAGACGCTGCGCACGCTGCGCACGCGCTTTCCGTACATCTTCAAGAGCGTCGAGGGTTATCCGGCGCTGGTCGAGCCGCAGACCATCGACGGCCAGTTCCGCGTCGGCGACATCACGGTACGGCCGTTCTCTCAGTTCCATGGACCGATGACGTCGCTGGGTTTCCGGTTCGGACCGATCGCGTACTCGACCGACCTGAACGGCCTGCCGGAGGAATCATTCAAGACACTCAAAGGTGTCGACGTCTGGATCGTCGACGCGCTGCGCCCACAGCCGCACCCGACGCACGCGCACCTCGACCTGACGCTGAGCTGGATCGAGCGGGTGAAGCCGCGCCACGCCGTGCTGACCCACATGACCTGGGACATGGACTATCGAACGCTGTGCCGTGAGTTGCCGAAGGGTGTCGAGCCGGCCTACGACGGCATGGTGATCGAGGTATGATTATTATTGGTCATAATATATCTTATGCGAACAACGGATGGCGCAATGAGCACGAAATCCGGCACTTCCCCTGACGCATCCCCCGCTACCGCCGCGGAACGCCTCGTCGAGATCATGGCGAAACTGCGCGACCCGGATGGCGGTTGTCCGTGGGATCTGGAGCAGGATTTCGCCTCCATCGCGCCCTACACCATCGAGGAAGCCTACGAGGTCGCGGATGCCATTGCCCGCGACGAGATGGGCCAGCTCACGGACGAGCTCGGCGACCTGCTGCTGCAGGTCGTGTTCCACGCCCGGATGGCGGAAGAAAAGCAGCTCTTCGACTTCGCCGCCGTCGCCGATGGCATCTCCGACAAGATGGTGCGCCGCCACCCCCACGTCTTCGGCGACGTCGACATCGCCACGTCGGAGGCTCAGACGCTGGCCTGGGAAGACCAGAAAGCCGAGGAGCGCGCCAAGCGCGCCCGTGCCGAGGGCCGCGAGCTCAGCGCGCTGGACGGCGTGGCGCTGAACCTTCCCGCGCTGCTGCGTGCTCAGAAGCTGCAGGCGCGCGCCGCGCGTGTCGGTTTCGACTGGCCGGACGCGGCCCCGGTCTATGACAAGGTCGACGAGGAACTGGCCGAGGTTCGCGATGCCGCGGCCAAGGGCGACGTCGCGGCGCTGACCGACGAGATCGGCGACCTGCTGTTCTCGGTCGTGAACCTGGCCCGGCACCTGAACGTCGATCCCGAGGGTGCGCTGCGCGCCGGTAACGCCAAGTTCGAGCGCCGTTTCCACCGGCTGGAGACGCTGGCGAGCGACCGCGGCGTCAATCTACGCACCGCCGACCTGGCCGCGCTCGACGCGCTTTGGGATGCCGCCAAGGCCGAGGAATAGTGACAAAGAAAAACGCCCCGGACCTTCATCGGGTCCGGGGCGCATTCCGTTGCGCTGTGCGCGTCGCTTACTTGCGGCGGCGGCGCATCAGGCCGATGCCGGCCAGGCCCGCGCCCAGCAGCGCCAGCGTCGCAGGCTCAGGCGCGTCAGAGACCAGCGTGAAGCGGCCCTGCTCGCCGAAATCGGCAGGAATGTTGATGTCGGAAATGTTCCAAGTGCCGGAGGCACCGACGAACATCGAGCAAGAGCCGATTTCCACCAGCTCGGACGGGCAGAACGGATCCTGCTCGTCGAAGTTCACCCATGACATGGAGAAGCCGTCGTCAAACAGCGTGCCGTCAGCCTGCATCTGCGCGAAGAAGCTGATGAGGTTGACACCCTGCGCGACGAAGAACGGGTCGATCAGGCTCGAGCCGTTGTACATGAACGACACGAAGTTGCTCTCGTCCAAGATACCAGGCGCGAAATCCTGTAGGACCAGGGTGCCGCTGACCGGCTCGAACTGCCCGTCGTTTTCGTCGCCCGTGCAGTCGTTGCAAAGACCGGAAAACGTGAACGTGGTGGTCACAGCCTGCGCCGGAAGGCTCAGGGCGCCGATCGCCAAGCCCGCCAGAAGCGCCAAACCAAACTTCTTGAACATACTTCTCGGTTCCCCCGTGAGAATTTAGTTCCGGGCGTTCGTCAGCACGCCCGTTCCGTTGCAAAGCAAACCAGATGCCAGGGCCATGAGGCGTTTGTTTTCATGGGGTTATAGGACGGAATTGGAATATGGAAAGTGGTGAGTGTAAAATTCACCGACAAGTAGTTGGAGACAAAAGAAAAAAGCCCCTGGCGAGATCGCCAGGGGCTTTTCCGTCGCGTCGAAGCGAAAAGGCGTCAGTCGATGACGCCCATGATGTCGGCTTCCTTCATGATCAGCAGCTCCTCGCCGCCGACCTGGACCTCGGTGCCCGACCACTTGCCGAACAGCACACGGTCGCCCGGCTTCACGTCGAGCGGCGTGATGCGGCCATCGTCGCCGCGCGCGCCCTCGCCGGCGGCGACGATCTCGCCTTCCATCGGCTTCTCCTGGGCGGTGTCGGGAATGATGATGCCGCCGGCAGTCTTCTCATCGGAGTCGACCCGGCGAACCAGCACGCGGTCGTGCAGCGGACGGATTTTCATGCGTCTTCAACCTCTTGCGGCGTGTATTGAATGCCTGTGGCGGACCGTTCGGCCCGCGTCGCCCCTGGTGTAGCACTCCCTGTACCGGAGTGCCAAGAGGCTCCTTGCTACTGTGCGGCCTGAAGCAGGAATGCGTCCGGGAACCGCTTCTGCCAGCGACCGATCTCGGCGCCGGAAAGCGTGACCTGGAGCCGCGCCACCTGGTCTGTGTCGGTGCGCGACAGCACGCGTCCGTTGCGGTAGGCCCAGGCCAGCGCCGCGCCGTCGGCGAGGTCGATGTCGACCGCGTAGGTATGCTGGCCAGCCGCGAGCTTGGCATCGATCAGCGCCAGCAAGGCCTCGCACCCCTGCCCGGTCAGCGCCGAAACCGCGACGGCGTCCTCGCGCCGATCCAGGCCCGTCAGCAGCGCCGCGCGCGCGTCGTCGTCGAGCAGGTCGATCTTGTTCAACGCCTCGACCATGGTGTCGCTGTCCGGCGCGATGCCGAGGTCGGCCAGCACCGCCAGGACGTCGGTCCGCTGCGCCTCGCTCTCGGCGTGCGACACGTCACGGACATGGACGATCACGTCGGCCTCCAGCACCTCCTCGAGCGTGGCCCGGAAGGCGGCGACGAGATGGGTCGGCAGGTCGGCGATGAAGCCCACGGTGTCGGACAGGATCACGCGCTGTCCAGACGGCAGGTCCGTGCCGCGCATGG
>CAZVLI010000597.1:0-3213 GCA_964627965.1 uncultured Rhodospirillales bacterium | reverse complement strand
CCTCGACCCGCAGGTCGGCGGGATCGTCGGCCAGGGCCCGGCGCAGGTCGCGCATCAGCCGGCGGCGCTGCGCGGCGGAGCCGCGGATGAAGTCGATCACCACGAGGCCGCCGATATCGCGCAAGCGGAGCTGGTGGGCGATCGTTTCGGCAGCGGCATGGTTGCAGTGGATGGGATCGTCGTCACCGCTGTTCACGTCGATGGCGGTCAGTGCCGTGGTCGGCTCGATGCTGATCCCGCCGCCGCCGGGCAGGTCGATGCGTGTCGCGAGTGCGGTCTCGATCTGCGCCTCGATGTCCTCGAACAACGGCGCCGGGCCGCGATGCGGGGTCACCGTCGCGCCGGCGCGGCGCAGGGCCGCTACCGTGGCGCCGTCGTCGCAGATGACCTCCGCGACCGTATGGTCGCGTACGGCCGCCGTCAGCGCCGTCGGCCCGCGCAGCAGCCTTGCGGGCGGCCGGGCCTCGCGGGCGGCGTCGGCGAGCTTCTCCCAGAGCGCGGTCAGCTCGGCGTGGTCCTGTTCCAGGTCGTCCGCCGTGGCGTGGGCAATTGTTGGCCGCAGCGCGAGGCCCGGCGGGCCGCGATGGTGGCGCAACCATGAACGCAGGTCCTCCGGTGCGTCGTCGAGGCCGATAATGCCGCGCCGCAACGGTTCAAGTTCCACGTAGCGGCCGGTCAGGCGCACTTGCACGTTGAGGCGCGGCCCCTTCACCGGATCGACGCGGGCGACCTGGGTCAGCAGGACCTGGCCCGGCCCCTCGATCTGTGCCCGTTTCAGGCTGCCGTCGGGCTGGCGGGCGAGCGCGTGGTGGGCGCCGACCAGGCCCGGCTCGCCCCTGCCGATGCGCACGAACCACTCGTCGTTGAACGCGGCCTCGACCGTGCCGAGCACGACGTCGCCAGGCGACAAGCCATCGTGTGGCCGGTCGACGTGCAGCTCGACCAGCCGCTCCCCGTCCATGTGCGCGATGCGGGTTTCAGCCGGGCCGACGTTGACCAGGAGGCGGTCGATGGCGCTCATCGCGTCACCAGCGGATAGCCGAGACCGCGCAGCAGCGCGGCGGTCTCGTGCAAGGGCAGGCCGACGACGTTGGAGTAGCTGCCCTGCACGGCGCTGACGAAGATCGCGGCGCGGCCCTGGATGGCGTAGCCGCCGGCCTTGCCGCGCCACTCCTCGCTGGCGACGTACCAGTCGATTTCCAGCGCCTCCAGGCGCTTGAAGGTCACGGCGGTGGTGACGAGCCGCTGCCGCGTCGTGCCGTCCGGTGCCCGGACCGCCAGCCCGCTCAGCACGCGATGGCGCCGCCCGGACAGCAGCTTCAGGCAGTCGCGCGCCTCCCGTTCATCCTCGGCCTTGGGCAGGATGCGGCGGCCGCACGCCACCACCGTGTCGGCGGCCAGCACGTAGGCGTCAGGGTGCGCGGCCGCGACCGCGGCGAGCTTCTCCGCCGCCAACCGCTTCGCCAGGGCCGGCGGCAGTTCGTTCTTCGCGGGCGTTTCGTCGATACCGGCCGGCGCCACCGCATCCGGTTCGACCCCGATCTGGCGCAGCAGGTCGAGGCGTCGAGGCGAGGCGGAGGCGAGAACGAGCGAAGCCATGCGGCGATGTTACACCTGCGGCGAGCCGCCGCGATCGAACCGTTCCTTGATCTTGTCGAACAGCGCGTCGCGGGTCTGGCGGTAGGCGGTCAGCCGCGTCTCCCGGTTGCCCTCCACGATGGTCGGGTCGAACGTCGCCCAGTATTCGACGTCGCAGGCCATGGTGCGGGTCATCTCGACGGCGCGGTGCTGCGCCTCGGGCGTCAGCGAGACGATCAGGTCGTAGCTGCTGTCCTCCAGGTCGTCGAAGCCTTTCGGATCGTGACCGGACAGGTCGATGCCGATCTCCTCCATCGCGGCGACGGCGAAGGCATCGAGTTCGCCCGGCTGCACGCCGGCGCTGTCGATATACAGAACGTGGCCGTAGAGATGTTTGGCGATCGCCTCGGCCATGGCCGAGCGCACGGCGTTGTGGTTACAGGCGAACAGCACCGCGCTCGACGCCATCGCGCCTAGCCCCGGATCTGCAGGACGCAGAGCAGCGTGAACAGCCGCCGCGCGGTGTCATTGTCGACCTCGATGCGCGCCGCCAGCCGCTCGCGCAGCAGCTCGGAGCCTTCGTTGTGGAGGCCGCGGCGACCCATGTCGATGGCCTCGATCTGCGACGGTGCGGCGGTCTTGATCGCCTGGTAGTAGCTTTCGCAGATCAGGAAGTAGTCGCGGATCACGCGCCGGAAGGGCGACAGCGGTAGCGGGAATTGCTCGATTGCTGTGTCCTCGGCGTCGCGGATGTCGAGCATCAACCGAGATTCCACCATCGACAGGTGCAGGTTGTAGGGTCCGACCGGTCCATCGACGAGCTGGAAGTGGTTCTCCTCCAGCAGGTCGAAGATGGCGACACGGCGCTCGTGCTCGATGTCGGCGGATCGGCGGATCACCGTCCGCTCGTCGAGCGTGAGGCGGACGATGCGGTGCGCCTCGCTCAACTGGAGGTCAGTCCCGGCGGTTGATCCGGCGCGCCACCGCGGCGGCGTGCGCCGGCAGTCCCTCGGCGGTGGCCAGCGTCACCGCCGCCGGGCCGATCTCCGACAGCGCGTTCGGATCGCAGCGCACGATCGAGGTGCGCTTCATGAAGTCGAGCACCGACAGGCCGGAGGCGAAGCGGGCGCTGCGCGCGGTCGGCAGGACGTGGTTGGAGCCGGCCACGTAGTCGCCGATCACTTCCGGCGTATGGCGGCCGAGGAAGATGGCACCGGCGTGGTGCACCCTCTTGGCCAGCGCGTCAGGATCGGCGACGGCGAGTTCCAGGTGTTCGGGCGCCAGCTTGTCGACCAGCCCCGGCGCATCGGCCAGCAGGTCGCCGACGACGATGATGGCGCCGTGCTGGGCCCAGCTCACCGAGGCGATGTCGGTCCGCTCGAGCACCTTGAGCTGGTTCTCCACCGCAGCTTCGACGGCGTCGGCGAACCGTTCGTCGTCGGTAATCAGGATCGCCTGCGCGGCCTCGTCGTGCTCGGCCTGCGACAGCAGATCGACGGCGATCAGGTCGGGGTCGTTGTCGTGGTCGGCGACCACCAGAATTTCCGACGGACCGGCGATCATGTCGATGCCGACCTGTCCGAAGACGCGTCGTTTGGCGGCGGCGACGTAGGCGTCGTGTAGGGAAAGAGTGTA
>CAZVLI010000596.1:0-3218 GCA_964627965.1 uncultured Rhodospirillales bacterium | reverse complement strand
CTCGACCTGCGCGGCACCGGCGAGCTGCTGGGGACGCGCCAGAGCGGCCTGCCAGCGTTTCGCGTCGCCGACCTGGCCGCGCACCGCGAGTTCCTGGCCGTGGCGGCCGACGACGCCCGGCTGGTGCTGCATCAGGACGAGAAGCTCAACGGCCCGCGCGGTCAGGCGCTCCGCGTGCTGCTCTACCTGTTCCAGCGCGACGCGGCGGTGAGATACCTGGAGTCGGGCTAGCGCCCCTTGCCGCCGGCCGCGATGGGGCCGGTGTCGTTCGCGACCGTCGCCGCAGGGTCCGGCGGCGTGATAACGCCGGCCGAGATGATCAGCTTCGCCGCTTCCTCGACCGACATGTCGAGGAAGATGCAGTCCTTGCGCGGTAGGAACAGCAGGAAGCCCGACGTCGGGTTCGGCGTCGTCGGGATGAAGATGCTGACCAGCTCGTCCGGCACCCGGCGGGTCAACTCGCCCTCGGTGTCCGCGGTTACGAAGGCCAGTGCCCAGATGCCCTTGCGCGGATACTCGACCAGCACGACTTCCTTGAAGGAGCGCGAGGAACTTTTAAGTACCGTCTCAAGAATCTGCTTTAACGCACCGTAAACAGTGCGAATAATCGGCATCTGGTTTACCAGACGCTCGCCCAGCGCGATGATGGTGCGCCCGAACAGATTGGCCGTGATGAAGCCGACGAAGGTGAGGAAGACGACAACCACCAGCAACCCCAACCCCGGCACCGAGAACGGCAGATAGGTCTCGGGATTGTACTTCTGCGGGATCAGCGGCGTGATCGTGTCGTCGACCCAGGCCACGAACACCCAGGCCAGGTAGATGGTGATGGCGATGGGCGCGGTGACGACGATGCCGGTCAGGAACCAGTTGCGCAGCCGCGTCAACGGGCCGGACTTCACCGGGACGATGATCGGCGGCAGCTTCGGCTCGTCGCTATTGGTCTCGCCAGAGTCGCTCATATTCCATGTTTCCAGAGCCGGATCCGACGCGATCGCGTCGGTTGCACCAATCCGGCAATGCCGGCGACGCGGAATTGATCCCGCCCTGTCGTCCGGGTGCCCTATCTTAACGACATGAGCGACAGCCGAACATCGTCTTTTCGCACCCGCAGCGAAGATCGTGACGCACCGCCGCGTCTGGCATCGCTGGCGACGGCGGTCCCTGACCATGTGCTGAACCAGGACAAGGTCGCCAGCGAGGCCGCCGGCGTCTTTGGCAACGCACTCGGGTCGTTCGAGCGCCTGGCGCCGGTCTACCGCAACGCCGAGATCGAGACCCGGTACTCCTGCGTGCCGATCGACTGGTACACGGCGGAAACCGGGTTTCGCGACCGCAACGACCTGTTCCTGAGCAATGCCGTCGCGTTGCTCGACCGTGCCGCGCGCGAGGCCATAGCCGAGGCCGGGTTGGCGCCGTCGGACATCGACATGGTGGTGACAGTGTCCTCCACCGGCATCGCGACGCCGGCGCTGGACGCGCTGCTGATGCAACGCCTGCCACTGCGCAGCGACGTGATGCGGCTGCCGGTCTTCGGGCTCGGCTGCGCCGGCGGGGTGATGGGGCTCGGGCGCGCCGGCGCGATGGCGCAAGCGATGCCGGGGCGCCACATCCTGCTGCTCGTGGTCGAGCTCTGCGGCCTCACGTTCCGCGCCAACGACCGCTCCAAGAGCAACGTCATCGCCACCGCGCTGTTCGGCGACGGCGCCGCGGCGGCGGTGATCTCGACCGCCGGCGACGGTCCGGCTCTGGCCGCGTGGGGCGAGCACCTGTGGCGCGACACGCTCGACATCATGGGGTGGGACGTCCGCGACGACGGGCTGGCCGTCGTGTTCAGCCGCGATATCCCACACTACGTGCGCGAGAACATGCGCGCGCCGATCGCCGCGTTCCTGGCGCGGCACGATCTGAGCCTTGCCGACATCGACCGCTTTGTCTGTCATCCCGGCGGTGCCAAGGTGCTGGATGCCCTGGAGGAAATCTTCGATCTGCCGCCCGGCGCGCTGTCGGAGAGCCGCGACACGTTGCGCCGGTTCGGCAACATGTCGGCGGTGACGGTGCTGTTCGTGCTGCGCGAAGCGATGGCGCGCGCGAAGGCCGGCGAGCACTGGCTGCTGACCAGTCTCGGCCCCGGATTCAGCGCCGCTTTCGCGCTGATGCGCAGCTAGATGCTGCTCTACGCCGTCCTCGTTCTTGTGGCACTGCAACGGCTGGCCGAGCTGGCCTGGTCGCGCCGCAACGAGCGAGCCTTGCTGGCGGAGGGCGCAGTCGAGCATGGACGAGGCCACTATCCCCTGTTCATCGTCCTGCATGGCGGCTGGCTGGGGGCGATGGCGCTGCTGATCTCGCCGGACGCGCCGGTCGCCTGGAACTGGCTCGGCTTGTTCGTGATCCTGCAGGTGGCGCGGGTGTGGACGGTCGCGAGCCTCGGCCGCTACTGGACCACACGGGTCATCTCCCTGCACGGCGCGCCGCTGGTTCGCCGCGGTCCGTACCGGTTCCTGCGTCACCCCAACTACTTGATCGTCTCGATGGAGATCGCAACCTTGCCCATCGCCTTCGGTGCCTGGCAGATGGCGGCGATCTTCACCGCCCTCAACCTCGCCTTGCTCTGGCATCGCATCCAGGTGGAGGAAGCGGCACTGGCCGAACGCCGCGCCTTGGGCTAAACCAAGGACATGCGCACACTGATCGCGACGACCATCGTGGCGCTGGCCCTGCTGACGCCCCCCGCCGTCGCCGAGGATGCGGCGGAGAAGCGGTATACGACCGCGGTCCTGGCCTACGACCGGGGCGACCATGGCGATGCGCTCGCCGCCTTCCGCGAGCTTGCGGTGACCGGCTATCCCGGCGCCGAGTTCATGCTCGGTGCGATGTACTTCTACGGCAAGGGGGTCACCCGCGACGATGCGCTGGCGGCGATCTGGTTCCACAAGGCCGCCGCCAAGGGCAATGTCAACGCGCAGTTCGCGCTCGGATCGATGCTGATCGGCGGGCTCGGCGTCCGGCAGGACCTGGTGCAGGCCTACACGTGGCTGACGCTGGCCGCGAATGACGGGCCGCCGGCCCTGCGCCACCAGGCCATTCTGCTACGCGACGAGGCCGCGGGGCTGATGCGTCCCGACGAGGTGGCCAAGGCAACCAAGGCCGCCACCGCCTGGAGCCCGCGCCGCTCCGGACTTACCTGGGGCAACTGAGCGCGACCCCGGGCGCCATCG
>CAZVLI010000595.1:0-3218 GCA_964627965.1 uncultured Rhodospirillales bacterium | reverse complement strand
GGAACGTTTGGTCGAGTTGCTTGAGGTCGAGCCGGTGATCGCGGCGCCGACGAACCCGGAGCCCCTGCCCGGCCCCGAGCCCGGCGCCGTCGCCTTCGAGGATGTCCGCTTTGCCTATCCGAGCCGGCCCGAGCCGGCCGCGCTGGACGGCTTCGACCTGACGATCAAGCCCGGCGAGACGGTGGCGCTGGTCGGCCCGTCGGGCGCCGGCAAGTCGACCGTGTTCCAGCTCCTGCTGCGCTTCTATGACCCGCAGGCCGGCGTCGTTCGGCTGGACGGCGTGGCGCTCGACAAGGCCGATCCGTCGGCGATCCGCGCCCGCCTGGGCCTGGTGCCGCAGGACGCGGTCGTGTTTGCCGAGAGCGCGCTGGAGAACATCCGCTACGGTCGCCCGGAGGCCAGCGACGACGAGGTCATCGCCGCCGCCGAAGCCGCGCATGCCAAGGAATTCATCGACGCCCTGCCCGAGGGCTTCGACACCTTCCTGGGCGAGCGCGGCCTGCGCCTGTCCGGCGGACAGCGCCAGCGCATCGCCATCGCCCGCGCCATCCTTCGCGATCCCGCGGTCCTGTTGCTGGACGAGGCGACCAGCGCGCTGGACGCGGAGAGCGAGCGGCTGGTCCAGGCGGCGCTGGAGCGGCTGATGGCCAACCGAACCACCATCGTCATCGCCCATCGCCTGGCGACGGTGCAGAAGGCCGATCGGATCGTAGTGATGGACCACGGCCGGATCGTCGAAGTCGGCACCCACGACGAATTGCTTCGCGCCGACGGTCTCTACGCGCACTATGCCGCGCTACAGTTCGATGCCGGCGAGGCCTTTGCCGAGGCCACCCGCCGCGCCGCCGCCGGGGACTGAACCATGACCGACGCCAAGGACCTGCCCTACACCATCGCCGGGCGTGAGATCCTGGCCAAGACCGACAATCTGCAGGTGCAGATCCTGTCGCTGGCCGCCGGCGAGTGTATTCCCTGGCACTATCACAGCCAGGTCGACGACACCTTCGTCTGCCTCGATGGCCCGATGGAAGTGATCACGAAGAACCCCGACACCGCGCAGCGGCTGGAACCGGGGGAGACCTACAAGGTGCCGGTCCGCAAGGCGCACAAGGTCCAAGGCGTGGACGGCGGGCCGTGCCGCTTCGTCATCGTCCAGGGCATCGGCGCCCACGACTTCCTGACGATCGACGGCGCGAAGTAGTCCCTACCGGAAGGCCGCGATCAACGCGTCCAGCGTCTCGTCAGGGGTCTCGTCCATCATCAGGTGCCCGGCGCCGGGGATCGTCACACAGGCGCCACCAGGGATCGCGTCGGCCAACGCCTTGCCGGCCTTGGCGGGCGTCATCATGTCGCCGCCGCCGGCGATCACCACCGTGGGACACGTCACCTCGGCGGCGCGCGCCGGCCCCTCGGTGAAGGCGTTGCAGGCGTTCATGTCGTTGTACAGCACGCCGGGCGCGGCGCGTTCGAGTTGGCGCAACCCGCCGCCGCGCATCCAGGTGCCCGGCACCCGGTTGCCACCGATCCGCGCCGCCCGACCCGAGCCCCACGACGTCACCATCTCCAGCGCGGCATGATCGTTCGCCTTGGCGGCACCGAGCAGCGCGTCGTTCACTGGCATCTTCGCCGCGCAACCGCACAGGCCCAGCTTGCTCACCCGATCGGGATGACGCGCCGCCATGTCGAGCGCGACCAGCGCGCCCATCGAATGCCCGACCACCATCGCCGCCGTCACCCCGGCGGCATCCAGCAACTCGCAGGCCCAGTCGGCCATGCCCTCGATGGTCGGGATCAGCGGGCCCTCGGAGCGCCCATGCCCCGGCAGGTCCACCGCCAGCACCGAGTGGTCGTGCCAGGCGAAGTAGCGCGTCTGCAGCTTCCAGATCGCGTGGTCGAACGCCGCGCCGTGGATGAACAGCACGGTCGGCAGCGCCGCATCGAACGGCTTGCCGCCGGTCGCGGCGTAGACGGTCTTGCCCCGGACCTGAAGCTCCATCGCCCTAGCCCTTCTGCGAGGCGCGCAAGGCGCGGTTCAGGTCGTCGGTGATGTCGGCGACATTCTCCAGCCCGACCGACAGCCGGATCAGGTCCTCGCCGATGCCGGCGGCCTTCAGCGCCTCGGCGTCCATCTGCTGGTGCGTGGTGCTGGCCGGGTGGATCACCAGGCTCTTGGCATCGCCGACATTGGCCAGGTGCGAGAACAGCCCCGTCGCCTCGATGAAACGCCGGCCCGCCGCGCGCCCGCCCTTGATGCCAAAGGAGAAGATCGCGCCGACACCGTCCGGGAACAGCGCCTTGGCCCGGTTGTGGTCGGGGTGGTCGGGCAGTTCCGGATAGCTGACCCAGGCAACCGCCTCGTGGCCGGTCAGGAATTCCACCACCTTTCGCGTGTTGGCGACGTGGCGCTCCATCCGTACCGGCAACGTCTCCACGCCCTGCAGGATGTGGAAGGCGTTGGTCGGGCTCATCGACGCGCCGAAGTCGCGCAGGCCTTCCGCCCGCGCCCGCATGAGGAAGGCGCCCGGCCCGAACTCCTCCGCGAAGTCGAGGCCGTGGTAGCCGGCGTAGGGCTCGGTCAACGTCGGAAACTTGCCCGAGGCCTCCCAGTCGAAGGTGCCACCGTCGACCAGCGCGCCGCCGATGGCGACGCCATGCCCGCCCAGGAACTTGGTCGCCGAGTGCATCACCAGGTCGCAGCCATGCTCGAACGGCCGGAACAAGTGCGGCGTGGCAAAGGTGTTGTCGATCATCAGCGGTACGCCGGCATCGTGCGCCACCTTGGCCACCGCCGGCAGGTCCATGATTTCAAGGCCGGGATTGCCCAGCGTCTCGCCGAACACCAGCCGTGTCTCAGGCGTGATCGCGTTCTTGAACGCGTCGGTATCGCGCGGGTCGACGAAGGTGGTGGTGATGCCGAAGCGCGGCAGCGTATGGGTCAGCATGTTGTGGCTGCCGCCGTAGATCGACGCGGAGGCGACGATATGCGACCCCTGCCCCATCAGCGTCGCGATAGCAAGATGCAGCGCCGCCTGGCCACTGGCGGTGCAGACCGCGCCGACACCGCCCTCCAACGCCGCCAGACGCTCCTCCAGCACCGCCACGGTGGGGTTGGAGATGCGGCTGTAGATGTGCCCGGCGCGCTCCAGATTGAACAGCGCCGCGGCGTGATCGGTATCGCGAAAAACGAACGAGGTGGTCTGGTAGATCGGCACCGCGCG
>CAZVLI010000594.1:0-3224 GCA_964627965.1 uncultured Rhodospirillales bacterium | reverse complement strand
CCCATCTCGACGAGGGCACAACCACGCTTGCCTGGTGCTGGCGGATCACGCGGGCCGATGGCGTGACTTTCGGCTTCACCGATCACGACCGGACGCTGAGCTTCGATGGCACGGACTTCGAGCCTGAGAGCGGACTGACCGCCTCCGAGGTGCGCTCCGGCTCGGACCTCTCGGTCGACGCGCAGGACGCCGAGGGTGTGCTGACCTCGGACCGGATCACCGAGACCGACATCCTCGACGGCCGCTGGGACAACGCCGAGGTCGAGGTCTGGCGGGTGAACTGGGCCGACACCGACCAGCGTGTATTGATGCGGCGCGGGGGCATAGGCCAGATCAGGCGCGGTCGGCTGGCATTTGTTGCGGAGGTGCGCTCGCTCGCACACGTCCTCGGCCAGACGGTTGGGCGGACCTTCCAGGCGACCTGTGATGCGGCCCTCGGTGATGGACGCTGTGGGGTCGATCTCGAGGGGTCCACCTTTAAGGGCACAGGTAGCGTTATCGATCTCTTGCGAGACCGGGCGTTCACTGCGTCGGGCCTCGGCGGTTTTACCTCGGGCTGGTTTACGTTTGGCACCGTTGAATGGACCAGCGGGGCAAATGTCGGGCGGAGAGCTGAGGTCATTTCACATGATTTGACGGATGGCATTGCGGTAATGACGCTGCTCGAAGCGCCTGTGCGGTCCATCGCGGGCGGTGATGCCTTCACCGTCCGCGCAGGCTGCGACAAGCGCATGGAGACCTGTGGCGCGAAGTTCGCCAATACCGTCAATTTCCGAGGCTTTCCGCATATTCCGGGGCAGGACGCAGTGCTGCGCTACGCCACGAAGGATGGCGGCCACGAGGGGTCCGTACTGTGAGCGCCGATCCCGAGCGCGTCATCGCCATCGCGCGGTCCTGGCTCGGCACGCCTTACCACGACCAAGCGAGCCTGCGCGGCGTCGGCTGTGACTGCCTGGGCCTCGCGCGCGGGGTCTGGCGCGAGGCAGTCGGGCCCGAGCCGTTCCCGATCCCGCCCTACAGCCGCGACTGGGGCGAGACGGGCCCGCGCGAGGTTCTGGCCGAGGGCGCGCGCGCCATGATGATCGAGTTGGAAGCGGCAGAGGCCGGTCCCGGCGCGCTGGTCCTCTTCCGCATGAGGCCGCGCGCCATCGCCAAGCATGTCGGGATCCTGATTGGGCCCGGCAGCTTCCTCCACGCCTACGAGCGGCTCGGCGTGATCGAGGAACCGCTCACCCAATCATGGCGGCGGCGCATCGCCTTCGCCTTCCTGTTCCCGCAACGCTGAAGCATCTCCATGGCCACTCTCGTTCTCGGCGCGGCCGGCGCTGCCATTGGCGGGTCTATCGGCGGCGCGATCCTCGGCGTCAGCGCCGCCACGATCGGCGGCTTCGTGGGCTCCACCATCGGCTCGGTGGTCGACAGCTGGATCGTCTCCTCGCTCGCGCCCACCCAGCGCAGCGGGGGGCCGAGGCTCGACGGCCTCCGGATGCCGTCGGCGACCGAGGGCGCGGTCGTCCCGCGCGTCTACGGTCGGATGCGCATGGGCGGCAACATCATCTGGGCGACCGACTTCCGCGAAGAGACCAAGACCACCACGCAGGGTGGTGGCAAGGGCGGCGGTGGGGGCGGCAACGTCAAGACCACCGAGTATCTGTACTACGCCTCCTTCGCCGTGGCGCTGTGCGAAGGGCCCATCACCGGCATTGGCCGCATTTGGGCAGACGGCAAGCTGCTCGACACCGCCGGGATCACCTGGCGCTGGTATCCGGGCGACGAGGCGCAGGCGGCCGATCCGTTCATCGCGACCAAGATGGGCGCGGCGAACACGCCGGCCTATCGCGGCACGGCCTATGTCGTATTCGAGGACCTGCCGCTCGGGAACTACGGCAACCGCCTGCCGCAGCTCTCCTTCGAGGTGTTCCGGCCACTCGCCGATCCCGACACGGCCGAGGGTCTGACCCGCGCCGTCACCATGATCCCGGCCTCGGGCGAGTTCACCTATGCCACGACTGGCATCCGCAAAGGCAGCGGCGGCGCGCAGACCTCGGAGAACCTGAACGCGCTCTCGGACACCGCCGACATGGTGGTGGCGCTGGACCGGCTGCAGGCGATGGCGCCGAAGGTGGAGAGCGTCAGCCTCGTGGTTGCCTGGTTCGGGAACGATCTCCGCGTGGGCGACTGCGCGATCCGCCCGGGCGTCGAGGTCTCGGAAAAGACCACGAGCCCGCAGACCTGGTCCGTCAACGGTGTCTCGCGCGCCGCCGCCCATCTCGTCAGCCGTGATGACCAGGACCGGCCGGTTTATGGTGGCACGCCGGCCGACTTCGCGGTGGTGCAGGCGATCCAGGAGATGAAGGCGCGCGGGCTGCGCGTGACCTTCTATCCCTTCATCCTGATGGACGTGCCGCCCGACAACACGCTGCCGAACCCCTATAGCGACAACGCCGCCGAAGCTGGTCAGCCGGCGTTCCCCTGGCGCGGCCGGATCACCTGCTCCCCAGCGGCGGGCTATGCCGGGAGCGTGGACAAGACGGCCACGGCGGCCGTGGAAGTGTCGGCCTTCTTCGGCGGCGCCAGCTCATCAGAATTTGCGGTCTCGGGCGAGACCGTCTCCTGGACCGGTGCGGCGGGCGATTGGGGTCTGCGCCGCATGGTGCTGCACTACGCCCATCTCTGCGCGGCCGCCGGCGGGGTCGACGCCTTCCTGATCGGGACGGAGATGCGTGGTCTCACCACCATCCGCTCGGGAGCGAGCACCTATCCGGCGGTGCAGGCCTTCCGCGATTTGGCGCCCGACGTGCGCGCGATTCTCGGGGAGGGCACGGCGATCAGCTACGCGGCCGACTGGTCGGAGTATTTCGGCCACCAGCCCGGCGACGGCTCGGGCGACGTGTTCTTCCATCTCGACCCGCTCTGGGCCGATCCGGAGATCGATTTCGTCGGCATCGACAACTACATGCCGCTGTCGGACTGGCGCGACGGCTTCGAGCATCTCGACGCTGCCGAGGGCTGGCCCGCGATCTACGACCGCGCCTACCTGCAGGGGAACATCGCAGGCGGCGAAGGCTTCGACTGGTTCTATGCCAGCGCGGCGGATCGCTCCGCGCAGGTCCGGACCGCGATCACGGACGGCGCGGCCAGCAAGCCGTGGGTATTCCGCTACACGGATCTGCGGGCCTGGTGGTCGAACCCGCACTACGACCGCCCGGGCGGGGTGGAGAGCG
>CAZVLI010000593.1:2464-3224 GCA_964627965.1 uncultured Rhodospirillales bacterium | reverse complement strand
CGGGCGCTCGATGTCGGGCGGCGCCGGCTTCGGCAGCACACGGGCAGCCTGCGCCGGCGCGAGCGTCACCAGCAGCGCGAGCGCGAGGCTCGTCGCGGCGAGGATCGGTCGATGGCGTCGGTCGCTGCTCATGGCGAATCGATTAGGCAATCCTGGCCGCATCCGGCGGTGACTTTCCAGACCGCACGCGGCACGATGCCGGAAAATCCAGTACGAGGATGCGCAGCATGTCCGGCCGCCGTTACGATGACGTTTACGCCCGTTCCCTGTCCGAGCGCGAAGGCTTCTGGGCCGAAGCCGCCGAGGCGATCGACTGGGACAAGCCGTGGGACAAGGTGCTCGACGATAGCGGCGCACCGATCTACCGCTGGTTCGCCGGCGGCATGCTCAACACCTGCCACAACTGCGTCGACCGGCATGTCGCCGCCGGCCGTGGCGACCAGACCGCGCTGATCTGGGACAGCCCGGTCACCGACAGCGCCGCCAGCCTCACCTACAACGAACTGCTCGACCAGGTTTCGCGCTTCGCCGGCGCGTTGCAGGCGCGCGGCATCGGCAAGGGCGACCGGGTGTTGATCTACATGCCGATGATCCTGCAGACGGCGGTGGCGATGCTGGCGTGCGCCCGGCTCGGCGCCATCCACTCGGTGGTGTTCGGCGGTTTCGCCCCGCACGAACTGGTCACACGCATCGACGATGCCGAGCCGAAGGCGATCATCACCGCCTCCTGCGGCGTCGAGCCGGGCCGCATCGTCGAGTA
>CAZVLI010000593.1:0-2447 GCA_964627965.1 uncultured Rhodospirillales bacterium | reverse complement strand
TGGACGGCGCCCGGCACAAGGTCGACTTCGTCGTCGTCTACCAGCGCACCGGTCAGCTCACGGCGGACCTGAACCCCGACCGCGACGTCGACTGGGAAGCGGCGATGGCGGACGCCGAGCCAGCGGCTTGCGTCTCCGTGGCCGCGACCGATCCGCTCTACATCATCTACACCTCCGGCACGACCGGTCAGCCGAAGGGCATCGTGCGCGACAATGGCGGTCACGCCGTGGTGCTGAAGTGGTCGATGAAGGCGATCTACGACGTCGATCCGGGCGAAGTGTTCTGGGCCGCCAGCGACGTGGGCTGGGTCGTCGGCCACTCCTACATCGTCTACGCCCCGCTGCTGCACGGCGCGACGGCGATCATGTTCGAGGGCAAGCCGGTTGGCACTCCTGACCCGGGCACCTACTGGCGCATGATCGAGCAGTATGGCGTGAAGAAGTTGTTCACCGCACCGACCGCCTTCCGCGCCATCAAGCAGCAGGACCCGAGCGGCGACTTCGTGAAGAAGTACGATCTGTCCAAGTTCGAGATACTGTTCCTGGCCGGCGAGCGCGCCGACCCCGACACCATCCAATGGGCCGAGCAGCAGCTCCAGGTCCCGGTCATCGACCACTGGTGGCAGACGGAGAGCGGCTGGCCGATGGCCGCCAACTGCATGGGCCTGGGCCCTTTCCCGGTGAAGCACGGCTCGCCCACCAAGCCGGTGCCCGGCTTCGACATGCAGATACTCGACGAGGGCCACCAGCCGGTACCGGCAGGCGATCTGGGCGACGTGGTCGCGAAACTGCCGCTGCCGCCGGGCTGCGCGCCGACGCTGTGGAACGCGGAAGCGCGCTACAAGGACGCCTACCTGAGCCAGCACCCCGGCTACTACCACACGGCCGACGCCGGCTACATGGACGAGGACGGCTACCTCTACATCATGAGCCGGACCGACGACATCATTAACGTCGCCGGCCACCGGCTCTCCACCGGCGCCATGGAGGAGGTGCTGGCGACGCATCCCGACGTGGCCGAAGCGGCGGTGATCGGTGTCGCCGACCAGCTCAAGGGCGAGCTGCCGCTGGGGCTGGTGGTCCTGTCCGCCGGCGTCGACCGGCCGGCACCGGATATCGAGGCGGAACTCGTCGCCCTGGTGCGCAAGCAGATCGGCCCGGTCGCGGCCTTCCGCTCCGTCGGCATCGTCAAGCGACTGCCCAAGACCCGCTCCGGCAAGGTGCTGCGCGGCACGATGAAATCCATCGCCGACCGCAAGGACTGGAAGATGCCGGCGACAATCGACGACCCGGTCATCCTCGACGAGATCACCGTCGCCCTGGAGGACCTGGGCTACGCCAGCAAGAGGGCGTCATGAAGCTCGGCATCACCATCCCGACCTCGGCCGATAGCTGGAAGTTGGCGGTTCGCGCCGAGGAACTCGGCTTCCACTCGGTGTGGTTCTACGACACGCAGCTGCTGAACGCCGACGTGTTCGTGGCGATGGGCGCGGCGGCGGTGAAGACCGAACGGGTGCGGCTCGGCACCGGCGTCCTGATCCCGACCAACCGGATCGCGCCGGTCACCGCCAACGCGCTCGCCAGCCTCAACAAGCTGGCGCCGGGCCGGATCGATTTCGGGGTCGGCACTGGCTACACCGGCCGTCGCACCATGGGCCAGCGGGCGATGACGCACCGTGCGTTCAAGGAATACCTGCACGTCGTCGCCGCCATGCTCGCCGGCGAGACGGTCAAGTGGCAGGGCGAGGACGGGCCGCACAAGGTGCGCTTCCTCAACCCCGATCTCGGCTTCATCAACATCGACGACCCGATCCCGGTCCACGTCTCCGCGATGGGCCCGAAGACGCGGATGCTGGCGGCGGAACTGAACGCCCACTGGGGCGCCGTCACCTTCAGCCCGAAGAGCGCGGCGCGCGACGTGCGCGCGATGCGCCAGGCCTGGGCCGACGCCGGCATCGACCCGGACACCATGCAGGCCACGGCGTTCACCATCGGCGCGGTGCTGCGCGACGGCGAGGACCTGTCGAGCCCGCGCGTCCTGGCCCAGGCGGCGCCGGCCGCGATGGTGCTCTACCACACGCTGGCGGACGACGAGGCCGAGGACATGATCGTCCGCCTGCCCAAGGAACTGCAGGAACCGGCGCGCGCGTATATCGACATGGCAAAGGATTTCGAGCCGGCCGACGCGCGCTACCTGCAAATCCATCGCGGGCACATGATGATCGTGCGCCCGGAGGAAGAGCCCTACGCCACGCCCGACCTGATCCGCCACCGCTCGCTGACCGGCACGCCGGACCAGTTGCGCCAGACCATCGCCGACTTCGCCGAGGCGGGCTTCACCCAACTGGTGGTGCAGATCACGCCTGGCCAGGAAGACGCGATCGACGACTGGGCCGCGTTTATCGCCGCCTGACATTCATCCGCATTGGCCGCGGTTCGCGTCGCAA
>CAZVLI010000592.1:0-3225 GCA_964627965.1 uncultured Rhodospirillales bacterium | reverse complement strand
AGTGGAACGACGGGTTCTGGCCCCACTGGTCCAGTTCCAGCGCGATGCCGTCGTTCATGCGCCGCAAGTAGTCGCGCATCGCCGCCGCCTTGAACGCCACCTGCATGATGCGGCGGTGCTTCCGGTGATCGTCGAAGTCGCGCAGCATCAGCCCGCGCGGGAACAGCCGCGACAGCGTGCTCTTCCAGCCGAGCTCGGAGGAGAAATTCTTCTCCGTGTCCGTGAGCACGTATGCCAGTGCGTCCGGCCCGGCGAGCGAGACCCCCCAGGTCGACAGGATGTGGTGCTTGTAGACCGGCCCGTGCTTCGCGCGCAGTTCGCGATGCAACACGTTGGCGTCGCGCAGGAACCGTGGCGTCAGGCCAAGCAGCGGCCAGCCCTTTTCGCCCGGGATGTGATCCAGCGACGGCGTCGGCAGGCTCGCGTAGTCGATCGTGTCGGTCGTGGCCATGGGCACCTCCGGCGCGCAGTAAGCCGGACGGTCGAAACGGACGCAAGCGCCAAGCGTCTGGAATCTTATGTAATCCTGCGAACGCTTCGTTATGATGAATCGAATGCCGCCATTCGGCGGTAGCTGAAAGCACGGGGGCACATGGCGAAGCTGTTGTCGAGTTACGACGCCGGAGAGTTCTACTGCGAGCTCACCGGTCGCGGCGGCCGCCAGGCCGCGCACACCGCCAAGATACGCACTCGCCTGAACCGACTTTCGAGCAACGGGTTGCAGCGTCGCGCCGCGGCCGCGGAACGCGAACTGCACAGCCTCGGCATCACCTTCACGGTCTACTCCGACCGCGACGCGATCGACCGCGTACTGCCCTTCGACGTCGTGCCGCGGGTGCTGTCGCCCGCCGACTGGAAGCACATCGAGGAAGGCTGCAAGCAGCGCGTGCAGGCCATCAACCTGTTCCTACACGACATCTACCACGACAAGAAGATCCTGAAGGACAAGGTCGTGCCGCGCGACCTCGTCACGCGCAACGCCAACTACCGCAAGGAAATGGAAGGCGTCGACCTGCCGCACGGGACCTATGTGTCGATCGCCGGCATCGACATCGTGCGCGGCGGCGACGGCGGCTTCCAGGTCCTGGAGGACAACGCCCGGACGCCGTCCGGCGTGTCCTATGTGATCGAGAACCGGCACCTGATGCTGCGCGCCTTCCCCGACCTCGCCGACGGGATCGGCATCCGGCCGGTCTCCGACTACGGCATGCGGTTGCGCGAGGTGCTGGCCGAGATCGCGCCCGAGGGCATCGAAGACCCGCAGGTCGTGTTGCTGTCGCCCGGCGTCTTCAACTCCGCCTATTTCGAGCACGTGTTCCTGGCACGCGAGATGGGCGTGCCGCTGGTCGAGGGCCGCGACCTGGTGGTGCAGGACGACCGCGTGCACATGATCACCACCGGCGGCCTGATGCCGGTCGACGTGATCTACCGCCGCATCGACGACAACTTCCTCGATCCGGAGGCGTTCAACCCAACCAGCCTGCTCGGCGTGCCCGGGCTGATGCGTGTGTACAAGAAGGGCCGGATCGCGCTGGCCAACGCCATCGGCACCGGCGTTGCCGACGACAAGGCGATCTACGCCTACATGCCGCGGATCATCAAATACTACCTCGACCAGGATCAGATCCTGGCCAACGTCGACACCTACCTGTGCCGCGAGAAGGATGGGCTGGCCTACACGCTGGACAACCTCGACAAGCTGGTCAGCAAGCCGGTCGGCGAGTCCGGCGGTTACGGCGTCGTCATCGGCCCTCGCGCTACCCGCGCCGAGCTGGCCGAGGCGCGCAAAGCGATCAAGGCCAAACCGCGCAACTACATCGCGCAGCCGATGGTCGAGCTCTCGGTCTGCCCGACGCTGATCGGCAATGCGCTGGAGCCGCGCCACGTCGACCTGCGGCCCTTCATCATCACCGGCAAACAAAGCTGGGTGCTGCCCGGCGGCCTGACGCGCGTCGCCCTGCGCAAGGGTTCGCTGGTGGTCAATTCCTCGCAGGGCGGCGGTACGAAGGATACCTGGGTCCTTGAGTAGCCTGCTTGCCCGTTTCGCCGAAAACGCCTTCTGGATGGCGCGCTATGTCGAGCGCGTCGAGAATCTGGCGCGCATCCTCGACGTTAACGAGACCTTCGCCCGCGACGCCCAAGGCGTTCAGGAGTGGCGGCCGATCCTGCAATTGCACTCCGACGAAGAGGCGTTCTTCGAACACTACAAGACGGCAGATGCAAAGAGCGTGGTGCGCTTCTACATCATCGACCGGCGCAACCCGAACTCGATCGTCAACGCGATCCACGGCGCCCGCGAGAACGCCCGCAGCCTGCGTCACCTGATCAGCCTGGAGACCTGGACCCAGCTCAACACCTTCTGGAACTGGGCCAGCGGCCTGCGCGCGCGCGACGTGTCGTTGAACAACCTGTCGCGGCTGTGCGGCCAGATAAAGGAAGGTTGCGAGCTGCACACCGGCATCGCCCGCAACACGATGTACCGCGACCAGGTCTGGCTGTTCTACCGGCTCGGCGCGATGATCGAGCGCTGCGACCAGACCACGCGGCTGGTGGACATCAAGTACCACGCCATGACGCCGCTCGAAGAGTCGGCCGGCTCGGCCGTCGATGTCGGACAATGGAACGCATTGCTGCGCTCGGTCGCCGGCTACCACGGTTACCGCCGCGTGTTTCCGCGCCAGATGACGCCGGCGACTGTATCGCGCTTCATCCTGTTCGATCCGCACTTCCCACGTTCGATCACCTTCTGCGTCGGCGAGATGCGCAACCTCATCCACCAGTTGCTCGACCAGCAGGAGTTGGCCGAGGTGCAATTCCCGATGTACGCGGTGAACGCGCTGTCGAAGATGCGCTACCCGAGCCGCAGCGACATCGAGGCGAAGAAGATGAACGCCTTCCTCGACGATGTGCAGGTGAAGCTGATCCGGCTTACCGAGGACGTCGCCACCGTCTTCTTCCAGGCCGAGTCACGCGCCGCCTAGCAGGGCATCCACGCCGATGGATTACGCCAGCGTCCTGGGTGAGATCGCCGAGGAGGTCGGGGCCGACTTCACCCACGGCACGGTCGCCGACTACATCCCGGCGCTGGCCAAGGTGCCGCGCGAGAAGTTCGGCATGGCCGTCTGCACCCTCGACGGCGGCGAGTACATCGTCGGCGACGCCACCGAGCCGTTCTCGATCCAGTCGATCTCCAAGGTCTTCACCCTGGTGATGGCGATGCTGCAC
>CAZVLI010000591.1:0-3226 GCA_964627965.1 uncultured Rhodospirillales bacterium | reverse complement strand
GTGAAGAAGCTGCCTGCCGCCGCGCCCCAGACGCCCGCCAGTTCCGGCTCGCGGCTGTCGCCGGAGCTGAAGAAGCGGCTGTTGAAGCGGCTTTCCATCACCCCATCCGCGCGCAAGCTCTCCACCCAGCCGGCTTCCTGCTCGCTGATGCGGCCGTCGGGACCGGCGATGATATTGCCCTTGTTGTACTGGTCGACATCGTCCGACGACGGCAGCCAAACGGTTAGGGTCTGGCCGATCAGCGACGGGTCGGCCAGGACCATCTCGCGCAGGTCGAACGGCGCGCCGGAGCTGATGATGCGATAGAGCTTGCGCTTGTCGCGGCGGCCCGACACGTCGGGGAAGCGCTCACGCAGGGAATCACGCACCAGGGCGTTGTAGTTCGCCGAGGACAGCGCCTGCTGCTCCCGGGTGCCGGCCGGGTCGATCACTTCCGGGTCGAAGTGGATCTCAAGCGCGACTTCGGTCTGCCAGAAGGCGGGCAGGCCCTTGACCAGGATCGAGCCAAGCAGCAACACCAGGAAACCCAGCGCGAGACCGATGGCGATCTGGCCGTACAGGCGGAAGCGACGTTCCGCGGCGTAGCGCTTGGCGACACGGGTGCTTTGCTGGTTCATCGCCGACGAGCTCGGTAGCGGTTGCGTGGCTTCAGTCATAACGCTCCCGATACTTCTTGACGATGGCCAGGGCGAAAATGTTCAAGCCCAGCGTGACGACGAACAGCACCAGGCCGAGGGCGAAGGCGGCCAGGGTCTTGGCGCTGTCGAACTCCTGGTCGCCGACCAGCAGCGTGACGATTTGCACCGTCACCGTGGTCACGGCCTCGAAGGGGTTGGCGGTCAGGTTGGCGGCCAGTCCGGCGGCCATCACCACGATCATGGTCTCGCCAATGGCGCGGCTGGCGGCGAGCAGCACGGCACCGACCACGCCCGGCAGGGCGGCCGGCAGGATGACTTGGCGGATGGTCTCCGACTTCGTCGCGCCGAGGCCGTACGAACCCTCGCGCAGCGACTGCGGCACCGCTGAGATCACGTCGTCGCTGAGCGACGACACGAACGGGATGATCATGATGCCCATCACCAGGCCGGCGGCCAGCGCGCTCTCGCTGGCCACGTCCAGGCCGATGATCGAGCCGGTGTCGCGCAGCACGGGCGCCACGGTCAGGGCGGCGAAGAAGCCGTACACGACGGTCGGGATGCCGGCCAGGATCTCCAGCAGCGGCTTGACCGTCGCGCGCACCTTCGGCGCGGCGTACTCGGCCATGTAGATCGCCGCCATCAGGCCGATCGGCACCGCCACGATCAGCGCGATGAGGCTGATCAGCAGGGTGCCGGCGAAAATCGGGATGGCGCCGAACTCGCCTTCGGAGGCGACCTGATCGGCGCGCAGCGCGGTCTGCGGGCTCCAGTGCAGACCGAACAGGAAGTCGGTGACCGGAACCTTGGTGAAGAAGCGCATCGCCTCGAACAGCAGCGAGATCACGATGCCGATGGTGGTCAGGATGGCGATCGCGGACGCGGCGATCAGCAGCACCCGGAAGATCCGCTCGACCTGGTTGCGCGCGCGGAAGTCCGGGCTGATCAGGCGCCGTGCCAGCGTCAGGCCGGCGATCGCGAGAACCAGCGCCACGACGCCCAGGGCGGCGGCAAAAATCGTCTGGTAGTTCTGCAACCGGTCGGCCGCCTCGATCGTCGTCGGGGTCGGCGTGCCGGACATGGCGTCGGCATTGGCCAGGTTGCGGATGTCGTTGTAGAGCAGGTTCAGCTCGTTCGCCGGAAGCGCCTGCATCTCGTCGGGCAGGCCGGCGATCACCAGCTGCTTGATCAGGTTGCCCTCGAAGCCCCAGCCGAGCAGCAGGAGCAGGAGTGCCGGCAGGGCACACCACAGGGCAACGAACATGCCGTAGTAGCCGGGGAGCGAATGCAGGCCGGCAATGTCGCCGCCGGTACCGCTGAGGGCGCGGCGCCGGCCGAGCTGGAAACTGACCGCGGTCAGCACCAGCAGCACGGCGACAGTTGTCAGATACATCTCGCGTCCCCGACTTTTCTACGGTGAACCGTCGCCGTCGATTACATCGACAGCGGCGCCATGTTGCGTGCCATCTCGCCGGTCTTGTTGCGATCGGCTGTCGGCAGCGGGATCAGGCCCTTGTCGGTCAGATAGCCCTCGTCGCCCCAGGCCTTGTCGCTGGTGAACTCGGCGACGAACTCGGCGATGCCGGGGATCACGCCCACGTGCGCCTTCTTCACGTAGAAGAACAGCGAGCGGGAGACCGGGTAGGCGCCCTCGGCGATGTTCTCGAAGGACGGCTCGACGCCGCCGATCAGGCTGCCCTGCACGACGTCGGCGTTCTGGTCGAGGAAGCTGAAGCCAAAGATGCCCAGCGCGGCCGGGTTGGCGTCGAGCTTCTGCACGATGAGGTTGTCGTTCTCGCCGGCCTCGATGCTGTGGCCGTCCTCTCGCATGGCGTGGGCACCCGCCTTGAACTTCTTCAGCCGACCGTCGACCGAGCGCGTGCCCTCCGGGAAGATCATGATCGAGCTTCCCTGGTCGAGCGCCTCGCCCGAGTGACGCATCATCTCGGCGATGCTCGACCGATCCCCCCGCCGAAGCTTGATGTACCGGTTGAGCGACATGTTCCAGCCGATGCAGGGCACGCGGAAGATCTCGGCCTTGGAGACCCACTTGAAGTGGACGAACAGGCGGAAGAGCACGAGGATGTCAAGCAACGACTGATGGTTCGCGACCATCACGTACGTCGCGCCCTTGCGAATGCGCTCTCGGCCTTCGATCGTCACGGGCCAGGCCGGGTTGAACCACGTGTACAGCGAAGCCCAGAAACACGTGAACTGATGGAGCGCCCGCCGCCTCCGGTCGAACGGGGCGGTCACCGCCCACACCAACACGGCGAAGGGAAAACACGCGAGAGACGTGGCGGTCAGAAAGACCCAAAAAAGAGAAGAGAGAATCGCACCCAACACGGACCCGAACTTCGATTGTCTCTTGGAGCGTGACCTGTCAAGGCACCCTCGCCATGCAGCCGTTTCGACGGCCGTCGAGCGCGGACGCGATGCGCGGATCCGCGTGATAGCCTCCCCGGATGCCTCCGGATCCCGCCACGGCCGAGAGCGATTCCGGGGTCATCGTCGCGTCTCCCTACCGCGAGATGTGGGGCCTCGCGTGGCCCGTCATGATCTCGACGTCCACTGTGATGCTCCTCATGGTG
>CAZVLI010000590.1:0-3227 GCA_964627965.1 uncultured Rhodospirillales bacterium | reverse complement strand
TGCACACATTGTCGGGCAACTGGACGGTGCAGAACGGCGTGGCGCGCACGAACGATACCGTCGCCACGCTCGATGCCTCGGTCGCCAACGTCGTTGGCGCGGTCGATCTGCCGGCCTGGGAGATGGACATCCGCTCGATCCTGAACCTGACCGAGCATCGCGACGCGCCGGCGATCGGCGTCGACTTGCGCGGGCCGTTGGACAATCCGCGCCGCGACGTGAAGACGCGCGAGCTGGAGCGGTTCGTGGCGCAGCGCGTCGGGGAGACGGTACTGCGCAAGGCGATCGGTGACGGCGAGGACGGCGACAAGAAGCTCGACAGCTTGCTGGACAAAACCCTGGGCAAGCCAAAAGGCGACGGCGGCAACGGTCAGCGCGACGCCGTGCGTGGCCTGCTCAAAGGCATCCTCAAGGGGCAGTAGGTCCCAGGCCTTTCAGCCTCACCGACGTCCACGCCTCACTAGCGGTCAATTGATCGCCCTGGCCAACGGATGTGCCTTCAACGATCTCCGCCTTGTGCCTAGGATGGGCAGCACAGTCGTTGCACAGCACAAACAGGGAGGACACCGACAATGATCGGTTACTGCACGATCGGCGTGAAGGACATGGACAAGGCGAAGGCGTTCTGGGGCGGGTTGCTGTCGGACGTCGGCGCCAGCGTGCAGATCGACATCGGTCGCCTGGCGATGATCGGGCCGGCCCGCGACAAGCCGATGCTGGCCGTGTGCGTTCCCTACAACGAGGAAGCGCCCAATCCCGGCAACGGTAACATGGTGGCGATCCCCGCCGCCTCGAAGGAGATGGTGGACAAGCTGCACGCCAAGGCGATCGAGCTCGGCGGCACCACCGAAGGCGATCCGGGCCAGCGCATTCCGGACATGTTCTACGGCGGCTACTTCCGCGATCCCGACGGCAACAAGGCCTGCTTCTTCGTCTTCGGGTAAACGCGGCTGACGTCGCCGCCCACGTGGGCAGCGGCGTTGCCGTCAGGCCACGACGTCGGCGCGGCAGTTGATCACCAGCTCCGCGATCGACGACGTGTTCGACAAGCTCAGCAGCGTCAGCACGACTTCCGCCAGGTCGCCCGGCGAAATCATCTGGTCCAGCGTCGTGCTTTCCACATTGGCGGTCATGTCGGTGGCGACGTAGCCCGGACACAGCGCCGTGCAGCGCACGCCGTCGTCCCAGCCGGCATGGCGCGTCGCGTGGGACAGGGCGACGGCGGCGAACTTGGTCATCGAGTAGCCGACGCCGGCGCCGTAGACCGCCTTGCCGGCAAGCGATGCGACGTTGACGATCCGTCCGGCGCCGCATCGGCGCAGGTGGGGCAGTACCAGGCGGGTCATCGACAGCGGTGCCTTCACGTTGACCGCCCACATGCGGTCAAGCGCCTCGTCCTTGTCGTCCTCGACGGACACCTCTTCCATGATGCCGGCGTTGTTCACCAGCCCGTCGACGCGGCCGAACCGATCCGCGGTCGCGTCCACCCAATGGCGATGCGTCGCCTTGTCGGTCGCGTCGTACACGCCGGTGAGCAGGCGATCGGCGTCCCAGCCGGCGGTGACATCGGTCAGCGACGCGGGGTCGCGGGCGCCCAGGCTCAGGCTGAACCCGGCCTCGTAGAGCTTGCGCGCCACCGCCAGGCCAATGCCTCGGTTGGCGCCGGAAATCATGATGACGCGGCCTTCGGGAGCGAGCATGTGCGGTCTCCTGCGCTTGCACCACTCGCGAAGTGTAGGGACGGCGTCGCGATGCGTCCACGCGCCGCCCAGGCGGCAGCGCTGGCTAGCCCTCGGTCAGGCGTTGCAGCACGTGGACGCGAAGCGCGCTGGAGAGGTTTCCAGTGCGCTGCGCGTCGATGCGTTCGACCAGCGCGTTGATCGAGCAGCCGTCGGCGGCCGCCAGGCGCTTGAGCTGATCCCAGAAGGCGTTTTCCAGCGAGACCGACGTGCGGTGGCCGGCCAGCACGACCGAGCGCTTGGCCATGCGGTTCGGGTCGGCCGCCTCGTCGCTCACAGCTTCTGGAAGAAGTCGTTGCCCTTGTCGTCGACCACGATGAAGGCCGGGAAGTCCTCGACCTCGATCTTCCAGACCGCTTCCATGCCGAGCTCGGGATAGTCGAGCACCTCGACCTTGCGGATGTTGTTCTTGGCCAGCGCCGCGGCCGGGCCGCCGACCGAGCCGAGGTAAAAGCCGCCATGTTCGCGGCAGGCGTCGGTCACCTGCTTCGACCGGTTGCCCTTGGCCAGCGAGACGAAGCCGCCGCCGTTGCGCATCAGCAGGTCGACGTAGCTGTCCATGCGACCGGCGGTGGTCGGCCCGAAGGAGCCCGAGGCGTAGCCCTCCGGCGTCTTCGCCGGGCCGGCGTAGTAGATCATGTGGTCCTTGACGTAGTCCGGCAGACCCTCGCCATTCTCGATCCGCTCCTGGAACTTGGCGTGCGCGATGTCGCGCGCGACGACCATCGGCCCGGACAGCGACAGCCGGGTCTTGATCGGATACTCGGACAGCTTCTTGCGGATCTCCCACATCGGCTGGTTCAGGTCGATCTTCACCACCTCGCCCTTCAGCTCGCCCTCGCCGGGCTCGGGCAGGTACTTGGCCGGATCGGTCTCGAGCTGCTCCACGAACACGCCCTTGGACGTGATCTTGCCCATGATCTGACGGTCGGCGGAGCACGACACGCCGATGCCGATCGGCAAACTCGCGCCATGCCGCGGCAGCCGGATCACGCGCACGTCGTGGCAGAAATACTTGCCGCCGAACTGGGCGCCGATACCGACGCGCTGGGTGAGCTGGTGGATCTGCGCCTCCAGCTCCAGGTCGCGGAAGGCGCGGCCAAGCTCGTTGCCACTTGTCGGCATGTTGTCGAGATAGCGGCACGAGGCCAGCTTCACGGTCTTCAGGTTCAGTTCGGCCGAGGTGCCGCCGATCACCACCGCCAGGTGGTAGGGCGGGCAGGCCGCCGTGCCCAGCGACTTGATCTTCTCCTCCAGGAACTTCAGCAGCGTGTCCGGGCGCAGCACCGCCCGGGTTTCCTGGTAGAGGAAGGTCTTGTTGGCGGAGCCGCCGCCCTTGGCGATGTACATGAACTTGTAGGCGTCGCCGGGCTCGGCATAGATGTCAATCTGCGCCGGCAGGTTGGTGCCGGTGTTCTTCTCGGTGAACATGTCGATCGGCGCCATCTGGCTGTAGCGCAGATTGGTCTCGGTATAGGTGCGGTAGAT
>CAZVLI010000589.1:0-3227 GCA_964627965.1 uncultured Rhodospirillales bacterium | reverse complement strand
CGAAGATGTAGACCGACACCTTGAGCACCGCGAACACGCCGGTCTTCACCACGGCGACCGCGTGCAGCAGGGCCGAGACCGGTGTCGGGGCCACCATCGCCGCCGGCAGCCAGCGGTGCACCGGCATCAGCGCCGCCTTGCCGATGCCGTACATGTAGAGCAGCAATAGCACCGCGCCGATGCTCTCCGGCACCCGTTCGGCGAGAATGCCGCCCGGCTTGAACTCGGTGGTGCCGGCGGTCGCCCACGTGACCATGATGGCCAGCAGCATCAGGCCGATCGACGTGCCCATCAGCAGGCCGAGGTAGGTCCGGCCGGCGCGCTTCGACTCCGCGTCCTGGTGGTGCGTGACCAGCGGATAGGTCGTCAGCGACAGCATCTCGTAGAAGATGAACAGCGTGAACATGTTGCCGGCGAAGGCCACGCCCATCGTGCTCGCCAGCGCCAGCGCGAAGCAGATGTAGAAGCGCGTCTGGTGCGGCTCGTCGTTGCCGCGCATGTAGCCAATGGAATAGAGCGAGTTGAGAATCCAAAGGCCCGAGGCGACGCAGGCGAAGGTCAGGCCCAGCGGCTCGATGCGCAGGAAGATCGGCAGCGCCGGGATCGGCACGGCCAGCGTGATGTGCGGCACGTCGCCCATGCCGAAGGGCACGGCAAGCGCCACGACGGTGATGAACAGCGTGACGGCCGTGGTCAGCGTGATCGTCTCGCGCTGGTTCGGGCTGTCGCCGACGATGCCGATCAGCAAGGCGCCGAGCAGCGGGATCGCCACCGTGGCGGGCAGCAGCAGCCCGTAGAGCGTGTCCAGGTCCATCATTCGCCCAGCCCCAGTAGACTGAGCGCGCTACGCGCGGCGACGTTGATCGGCAGGCTGGTCTCGACGCCGAAGTAGACGTTGGCCAGCGCCAGCCCCACGGTCGGCAGCAGCAGGCCGGCGGGCGCCTCCTTCACAGGCGGCCGGCCGGCGGGCGCCTCCTGCAGGTACAGGACTTCGACCACGCGCCAGATGTAGACGATGGCCAGGAGACTGCCGAACAGGATGGCGCCGACCAGCCACCACATCTCGTACTCAATGGCGGCCTGCACGAGGTACCACTTGGACACGAACCCTCCGGTGAGCGGCACGCCGATCAGGCTCAGCCCGGCCAGCACGAAGGCGGCGGACGTGTACGGCATCTGCCACCCCAGGCCGGCCAGCGAGGTCAACCGCGCCGCGCCGACCCGGTAGACGATGGCGCCCAGCGCGCAGAACAGCGCGCCCTTCATCAGGGCGTGGTTGAACAGGTGCAACATCGCCGCCGTCAGTCCGGTCGGCGTCGCCAGCGTGAGGCCGGTGACGATGTAGCCGATCTGCGCCACGGAAGAGTAGGCGAGCAACCGCTTCACGTTCTGTTCGAAGATCGCCGACAGCGACGCGAGCACCACCGCGGCCACCGCCGGCAGCAACAGGCCGTAGCCGATCGCCAAGTCGCCGAACACCTCGTCGCGGCCGAAGATCGTGAAGATTACGCGCAGGATCAGGTAGACCGAGACCTTGGTCGCCGTCGCCGCCAGGAACGCGGTGATCACCGACGGCGCGTAGGCATAGGCGTTGGGCAGCCACAGGTGCAGTGGGAACAGCGCCGCCTTCAGCGATAGGCCGACGATCAGGAAACCGAACGCGGCGTAGATCGGCCGCGGATCGCTCACCGTCTGCCAGCGCTCGGCCATGTCGGCGATGTTCAGGGTGCCGGTCACCATGTACATCAGGCCGACGCCGATCAGGTAGAAGGTGGCGCCGATCGTGCCCATGATCAGGTAGCGGAACGCCGCCGTCAGCGCCCGCCGGTCGCGGCCCAGCGCGATCAGCGCGTAGGTCGACAGCGACGAGATCTCCAGGAACACGAAGACGTTGAACGCGTCGCCGGTGATCAGGATCCCGAGCAGGCCGGTCAGGCACAGCGTGAACAGCGCGTAGAACATCGTCTGGCGCGTGCGGGTGATCTCGGAGTCCACGCTGCGCGGCGCGTAGAGCAGGATGATCGCGCCGCTGCCGGCGACGATCAGCAGCATGAACGCGTTGACCAGGTCGACCCGGTATTCGATGCCCCAGGGCGGCGCCCAGCCGCCGAGCTCGTAGGAGATCGGTCCGCCGTTCAGGACCAGGACCAGCAGTGCGATGGAGCAAGCGAAGGCGGCCAATGCCGACAGCAATGCCAGCGCCCATGCGGTGCGAGCGTGCCCGACGACGACGATCAGCGGCGCCATGAGCAGCGGGATCACCACCTGCAGGGCCGGCAGCTGTTCCACCAGGGGCGACAGCGCCGGCATCGCCAGCCATTCCGCGATCATGTGCCGGGCTCGTCGCGTTCGTCGAGTTCGTCTTCCTCGATCGTCCCGTAGGCCTCGTTGATGCGCACCACGATGGCGAGCCCGAGCGCCGTGGTCGCGACGCCGACCACGATCGCCGTCAGGATCAGCACGTGCGGCAACGGGTTGGAGTAGACGGTGAAGCCGGGCTCGGCGATCGGCGCGGTGCCGCCGATGATCTTGCCCATCGAGATGTAGAGCAAGAACACCGCCGCCTGGAACACGTTCAGGCCGACCAGCTTCTTCACCAGGTTGCCGCGGCTGACCACGATGTAGAGGCCGATCAGCAACAGGATGATCGCGATCCAGTAGTTGTAATGACTGATCAGCAGCATCAGTCGTCGTCTTCCGAACCGCGCTGGGCGAAGGCGAAGAAGATGCCGACCATGGCCCCGGCGACCGTGGTGCCGACGCCGAACTCGATCAGCAGGATGCCGAGGTGCTGGCCAGCGACCGCGTCCGCCGACAGCACCGAGTAGTTCAGGTACTCGCCGCCCATCATCATGGTGACGACGCCGACGCCGCCGTAGATCAGAACGCCGGCTGCGATCACCCGAGTAACGACGCCACCGGGCACGGCATCCACCGCCGCGTCGATGCCGAAGATCAGCCCGTACAGGATCAAGGCGCTGGCCAGGATCACGCCGGCCTGGAAGCCGCCGCCCGGGCCGAAGTCACCGTGGAACTGCACGTAGAGCGCGAACAGCATGATGTAGGGGATCAGCATCTTGCTGATCACGCGGAGGACGCGATGGTGTTTCACTCGTCGCCGTCCTTGCGCCGTCCGCCGCGCCCGATCAGGGCGAGCACCGCAATCGCCGCGGTGAAGATGACGGCGACCTCGCCCAGCGTATCGTAGCCGCGGTAGCTGGCCAGGA
>CAZVLI010000588.1:0-3249 GCA_964627965.1 uncultured Rhodospirillales bacterium | reverse complement strand
GGTCGTGCAGCATCGCCAGGTAGTCGGAGGTCTTGAACTGCGCCGCGGTGACCAGCGCCTTGCAGCCGACCTTGTTCAGCGCGTACTCCAGCTCCGACACGCGGTAGGCCGGGTTGATGTTGACCAGGATCAGGCCGGCCTTGGCGGTGGCGAACTGGGTCAGCGCCCATTCGGAGTTGTTCGGCGACCAGATGCCAATCCGGTCGCCCGTCTCCAGGCCAAGCGCCAGCAGGCCGGCGGCGACGGCATCGACCCGCGCCTGCAGCTCCGCATAGGTCCAGCGGATATCCTGGTGGCGCACCACCAGCGCCTCGCGCTCCGGGAAGCGTGCCGCCGTCTCGTCGAACGCGTTGCCGATGGTCTGGTAGCGCAGCCGGACCGTGCTGGCGCCGTGCACATAGCTCTGCGTGAGCCCGCCCATGATGTTCTCCCTGTGCTTCTTTATTTTGTGCCGTAGAGCCGGTCGCCGGCGTCGCCCAGGCCCGGCACGATATAACCGTGGTCGTTCAGATGGCTGTCGATGGCCGCGGTGATGATCGGCACGTCGGGATGCGCCTCGCGGAATGCCTCGATGCCCTCTGGCGCAGCCAGCAGACAGACGAACTTGATCCGCTCCGCCCCGGCCTGCTTGAGACGCTCGATGGCCGCGATGGCCGAGTTACCGGTCGCCAACATTGGATCGACCGCGATCACCAGCCGATCGCCCAGCGACTCAGGCACCTTGAAGTAATACTCGACCGCGACCAGCGTCTCCGGATCGCGATAGAGGCCGACGTGACCGACGCGGGCCGACGGCGCCAGGTCCAGCATGCCCTCCAGCAGGCCGTTGCCGGCGCGCAGGATCGAGACCAGCACCAGCTTCTTGCCAGAGATCATCGGCATGTCGACCGCCGTCAGGGGCGTCTCGATCCGCACCATCTCCTCCGGCAAGTCGCGCGTCGCCTCATGGCCGAGCAACAGCGATATCTCGCGCAGAAGCTGACGGAACTGCGCCGTCGGCGTCTCCTTCTGTCGCATCAATGTCAGCTTGTGGCGGACCAGCGGGTGGTCGACCACGGTCACGTCGTTGGCCATGCTGCCAGGCTCCCTGTCGAAACCCCGACAGTCTAGAATCTTTGGCGCGGCGCCCATAGTCGGCTGACGCAGTCGCGCAGACCTTGAACACGAGCACGTCAATCCCGCGCAGGCGGGAATCCAGCAAGCCGCCGCGTCAAGCTCACTTGCGTCACGGGGCTCCAAACGCGCGATACAAGCAGCGTCCCGTCTGCGCAGCGGCAGGTGCATGATGCTGATGACATCTGGATTCCCGCCTTCGCGGGAATGACGGCTGCGATCAGAACACGGTCCCGTCGCTGACGATACGGATCGGCGGCGCCCCACCCTGGCGGCGTCGGGCGGCGAGGGCACGGCCGGCGCTCCAGGTCCCGCCCTGCAGCAGCTTCACCAGCGGGAAACGCTGCTCGTCGAGGTCGAGCCGCTCGCGCACGATGATCGCCAGCTTGTCGAGCAGCGCCACGGTCAGCGCCCGCCACTCCACGACTACCATGTCGCCCGGCTCGTGCTCCCACTCGGCGATCGCCGGGTCGCGCAGTTCCAGCACGCCGAGGTCGACGAACAGGCCGCCGTTGCGGTACTCGGCCAGCCCGGTCAGCCGGTCGAGCCCGGTGACCTTCACGCCAGCGGCCTCCAGCGGTTCGACCAGCGAGTAGGCCATCCACTGCGACAGCTTGTGGAACGGCACCAGCCCGGCGGTCCACGGGTCGCCCCCGCCTGCCGCCGGGTGCTCCCACACGTCACCCAGGTTGGCCGACCCGATGGCGATGCGCCCCGGCCAGATCGGTCCGAACACCTCCAGCAGCGTCGACAGGATGTGCGCGGCCGGAATCCCGGCCCCCTGGTCCTGGGCGGCGAAGTAATCGAACAGGTTGCCGACGCGCGCCGGGTCGGTGCCGAAGTGTGCTGGCGACCGGCGCAGCGCATCGCCCAGACGGCGTAGCAGCTGGGCCCGGCCAGCCAGGCCCGGCAGCGGGTTGTCGTCGCTGACCTGCATGCCCTCGGCCAACTTTTCCGGCGTCATCTTCTCCAGGCCGAAGAGATCGGCCCGCATCTGTCGTCCGTCGGACGAGAAGTAGCCGTCGACGAACATCTGCATCGACGCGATCGCCAGCCCCTCGGAACGCGCGAAGGTCTGCTCGCCGTGCTTGTAGGACCAGGCATCGCCGGCGCCGGCGTCGAGCAGCACCGAGACGACGGCGAGATCGAAGCGCCGACGCGCCTGAACCCGCAGGTCGTTGTCCAGCGCCTCTTCCAGCCGCGCCCACATGTCTCGACCGTCCACCGTGAAGTGGCGCCAGCGGCTGTGATAGGGCACGTCGAGGTCGATGTAGTTGCGCCGGATCTCGTCCAGCACCAGCGCGGCCGCGAATTCCATCCGCTCGGGCCGGTACTGGAAATGCGCGAGCTGGTCGCGCTCGGCGGCGGCCAGCACCTGGTGGCAGCGCTGGCGTACCGCGTCGGCGGTGCGCAGCCAGTCGGCCGCCCACGCCGGCGCCTGGATCGTCTTGGTCGGCTGGTCGGGCATCTACCGGATCGCTACTCGTCCAGCCCCCGGCCCTTGGCCTGCGCCAGCTCGTTCTCGTCCGGCACGTCGCCCGCGGTGAAATAGCCGGCGGCCTTCTTGGCGTCCATCTCGACCTGCGCGTCGGCCGGGATCAGTTCGTCCGGGATCGGCACTCGCTCGACAATCTCGATGCCCTGGCGCGCGAGCGCGTCGTGCTTCATGTCGCTCATCGACACGAACCGGTCGATCCGCGTGATGCCGAGCCAATGCAGCACGTCCGGCATCAACTCCTGGAAGCGCAGGTCCTGCACCCCGGCAACGCACTCTGTCCGCTCGAAATAGGTCTCCGCCCGGTCGCCGCCCTCCTGGCGTTTGCGGGCGTTGTAGACCAGGAACTTGGTGACCTCGCCCAACGCCCGGCCCTCTTTCCGGTTATAGACGATCAGGCCGGCACCGCCGGCCTGCGCCGTCTCGATGCAGACTTCGATGCCGTGCGCCAGGTATGGCCGGCAGGTGCAGATATCGGAGCCAAACACGTCCGAACCGTTGCATTCGTCGTGGACGCGACAGGCCAGCGGCCGGTCCGGATCGGCGATCGCCGCCGGGTCGCCGAAGATGTAGACCGTGTTGCCGCCGATCGGCGGCAGGAACAGCTTCAGGTCGGAGCGTGTCACCAGCTCGGTGTACAT
>CAZVLI010000587.1:0-3251 GCA_964627965.1 uncultured Rhodospirillales bacterium | reverse complement strand
TGGCGCGGGCGGCGCTTCGGCTCGCGGCGCGGCCGGTGCGGGTTCGCGTGGCGCGCTCGACGGTCCGGCGGACGCGGTGCCGCCGTTGCCGAGCTGCTTCAGGATATCGGCCGGCGGCGGCAGGTTGGCGGCGTAGGCCAACCGCACCAGGACCATCTCGGCGGCGGCGAGCGCGGCCGGCGCGCGGCGCACCTCGTCCAGGCCCTTCAGCAACATCTGCCATGAGCGGGCCAGCACCGGCATCGGCAGCTTCTCGGCCAGCGCGGTGCCGCGGGTGCGCTCCAGCTCGGCGATGGTGTTGTCGCTGGCCAGGTCGGGCAGCACCTTCAGGCGGGTCAGCCAGTGTGTGATGTCGAGCAGGTCGCCGATGGCGACGGCGGGATCGGCGCCCGCCGCGTAGAGCTCGCGCAGCAGGCCCAGCGCTTTGCCCGGCTCGCCGCCGAGGACGGCCTCCAGCAGATCGAAGCTGAGCGAGCGGTCGGCCAGGCCCAGCATGGCGCGGACCTCGGCGCTGGCGACCTTGCCCTCTCCGTGCACGATGGCCTGGTCGAGCAGCGAGAGCGCGTCGCGCACCGAGCCTTCCGCGGCCTGGGCGATCAGGGCCAGGGCATCCGCTTCCGGGCTCACGCCCTCGGCCTCGCAGATGCGGCCGAGATGGGCGACCAGCGTCTCGATGTCGACGCGGCGCAGGTCGAAACGCTGACAGCGGCTCAGCACCGTCACCGGCAGGCGGCGTACCTCGGTGGTCGCGAAGACGAACTTCACGTGCGGCGGCGGCTCCTCCAGCGTCTTCAGCAGCGCGTTGAACGCCGCCGTCGACAGCATGTGGACCTCGTCGATGATGTAGATCTTGAACCGCGCCGACGCCGGCGCGTAGCGCACGCCGTCCAGCAGCTCGCGGATGTCGTTCACGCCGGTCCGGCTGGCGGCGTCCATCTCCAGGACATCCACATGCCGGCTCTCGGCGATGGCGACGCAGGCCTCGCACTGGCCGCAGGGGCTGACCGTCGGGCCGCCTGTGCCGTCCGGGCCTGTGCAGTTCAGCGCCTTGGCGATGATGCGGGCGGTGGTGGTCTTGCCGACGCCGCGCACCCCGGTCAGCAGGAAGGCGTGCGCGATGCGGTTCTCGCGGATCGCATTGGCCAGCGTGCGGACCATCGCCTCCTGGCCGATCAGCCCATCGAAGTCGGACGGCCGGTATTTGCGCGCCAGCACCCGATAGGCGGCGTCTTGGCCGGCGGTCTCGGGATCGGGCGGCAGGAGGCTCATGGCGGCGATTGTCGCAACCGAGGCGGCGGATGGAAAGGGCTGGTTCGGCGGTCAGGGGAAGGAAGGGTGGGAGATTGGGAAGCGACCCGCACCGGTCTCGTTACGGCTGCTTCCTTCCGGACCTGACCGGGTTGGCGAGGAGTACGTCCACCACCAATCTCCCAGTGGCTGTATATGGCGATTCAAGCCGCCGGGGCAAGCGGCGCCCTGGCAATTGCCTCGCCTGCCCGCGCGTGCGACCTTTGGGCCTCCCGCAAACCGTACCCGACCGAACCGATGGCACACCTGAACACCTATGCCGGCGCCTGGCTTGACCGCGCCGGGGACCAGCGGCGCGACGCGAAGTGGCTGCACCAGAACATGATGCGGCCCGACACGCGTTTCCTGGCGATGTCGGAGCTGAAAGGGCTGCTACGGGTCGATGGCGGGCTCTCGGTGGCGTGGCTGTCCATCGCGGAGGTGCTGGACGCCATCGAGGCCAACAACACGATGGTCTACCTGGGCCATGCGGACGACGTGCACCACTACGCCATCGATGTCGGCGGGCCGGAAACGGCGCCGATGACCGACCGGGCGAAGTATATCGACGTGCGCTCGGCCGCCTCGGGCTGCGGGCCGGAGGACTGCAACGTGCTGGCCACGGCGCGCTCGCTGATCGACTGGCACGCGCGGCACGGCTTCTGCGCGGTGTGCGGGCAGCCGACGCGGATGCGCGAAGGCGGCTACGCGCGCAAGTGCACCTCGGAGAGCTGCGGCGCGGAGCATTTTCCGCGCACCGACCCGGTGACGATCATGCTGGTGGTGGACGGCGACGACCGCTGCCTGCTCGGGCGCCAGGCGCGCTTTCCGAAGGGCAACTACTCGGCGCTGGCCGGGTTCATGGAACCGGGCGAGGCGAGCGAGGACGCGGTGCGGCGCGAGGTGTTCGAGGAGGCCGGAATCGTCGTCGGCGAGGTGCGCTATCACTCCTCGCAGCCGTGGCCGTTTCCGTCGTCGCTGATGATCGGCTGCATCTGCGAGGCCACGACCACCGAGATCGCGCTGGACCAGGACGAACTGGAAGACGCGCGCTGGTTCACGCGCGACGAGATCGCGGCGATGGTGGAGAACTGGCAGGGCCGCGAGGGCCTTCGCATGCCACCCCCCTTCGCCATCGCGCACCAGCTCGCCCGCGGCTGGCTGGCCGGAGAGTAGGCCGCTGGCCGTCGGTGACGGCTAGTCCGTCAGGTCGTCCCAAAATTCCTTCACGCGGCTGAAGAAGCCGGCGCTTTCGGGGCTGGTCTCGTTGCCGCCGCCAGCGGCCTCGAACTCGCGCAGCAGTTCCTTCTGGCGCTTGTTCAGGTTCGACGGCGTCTCGACCATGGTCTGGATGTACATGTCGCCGGTGCCGGCACGCTGCAGCGCCGGCATGCCCTTGCCGCGCAGGCGGAACTGCTTGCCGGTCTGGGTGCCGGCGGGCACGGCGATGGAGACGCGACCACCGCCGACGGTCGGAACCTCGATATCGCCGCCGAGCGCCGCCTTGGTCATCGAGATCGGCACGCGGCAGTAGACGTTGGTGCCCTCGCGCCGGAACAGCGAATGCTGGGCCACGGAGATGAAGATGTAGAGGTCGCCCGGCGGCCCGCCGCGCAGACCCGCCTCGCCCTCGCCCGACAGCCGGATGCGGGTGCCTTCCTCGACGCCCGGCGGGATGTTGACCTGCAGCGTCTTGGTCTTCTGCACACGGCCCGCGCCGCTGCAAGACCGGCACGGATTCTCGATCATCTGACCGGCGCCGTGACAGCGCGGGCAGGTGCGTTCGATGGTGAAGAACCCCTGCTGCGTGCGGACCTTGCCGTAGCCCTGGCAGGTCGAGCAGGTCTGCGGCTTTGAGCCGGCCTCGGCGCCGGTGCCGTCGCACGCCTCGCAGGACTGCGAGGTGGGGACATCGATTTCGGTCTCGCGGCCGTGGAAGGCGTCTTCCAGGTCGATCTGCAGGT
>CAZVLI010000586.1:0-3253 GCA_964627965.1 uncultured Rhodospirillales bacterium | reverse complement strand
TTACGGCGAAAGGGCGTGGCGCGGACGCGATTTTGGAAGGTTGGACGCAGAAGAACGGCAAACTTCCGGTTAACCCGTCCGGTGGCTTGAAAGCCAAGGGGCATCCGATTGGTGCTACAGGCGTGTCGATGCACGTGATGGCGGCGATGCAGGTCAGCGGCCAGGCCGGCCCGATGCAGGTCAAGGACGCAAAGCTCGCCGGCGTGTTCAACATGGGCGGCGCCGCGGTGGCCAACTTCTGCTCGATTCTGGAGCCGCTGCGCTAACGGTTGACACGTCATTCCCGCGGTGACGGTGCGCAACAGCACACCGTCACTCTATAGTTGGCCGAATCCTGCTGGGTTCGGCCCGCCGGGGATCCAGACAACGCCTGAAGACGGGCGACGCCCTCGCTTGTCTTCCCTGGATGCCCGCCTGCGCGGGCATGACGACTTTGTTCGGGAGGCACTATTGAGCACCTACAAGGCCCTGTGGGCGGAAGAGGTCGACGGCAAGGCGCAGGTCGCCATCAAGGAACTCGGCGACGACGCGTTGCCCGACGGCGACGTCACCGTCGCGGTGAAGTACTCCACCGTGAACTACAAGGACGGGCTGGCGGTCGACGGCAACAAGTCGAAGATCATGCGCGCGCTGCCGATGGCGCCGGGCATCGACTATGCCGGCGTCGTGGAGGCCTCCGACAATGCCGGCTTCAAGCCCGGCGACGAGGTCGTGCTGACCGGCTGGGGCGTGGGCGAGCGGCACTCCGGCGGCTTCGCGCAGAAGACCCGCTGCAAGGGCGACTGGCTGGTGAAGAAGCCGGACGGCCTGAGCCTGCAGCAGACCATGGCCATCGGCACCGCCGGCTTCACCGCGATGCTGAGCGTGATGGCGCTGGAGGACCACGGCGTCACGCCGGACAAGGGCGAGATCGTGGTCACCGGCGCGGCCGGCGGCGTCGGCTCGGTCGCCGTGGCGGTGCTGGCCAAGCTCGGCTACCAGGTCGCCGCCTCGACCGGGCGCGAGGAACAGGCCGACTATCTCAAGGGCCTCGGCGCCACCAGCATCGTGCCGCGCGCCGAACTGGCCGAGAAGGGCCGCCCGATGGGCAGCGAGCGCTGGGCCGGTGCGGTCGATACCGTCGGCTCGATGCCGCTCGCGAATGTTCTCGCGCAGATCAAGTACGGCGGCACCGTCGCTGCGTGTGGGCTGGCGGCGGGCTTCGACCTGCCGACGACAGTGATGCCGTTCATCCTGCGCGGCGTGAACCTGGCCGGTATCGAGTCGGTCTACTGCCCGCAGCCGCGCCGCGGCGAGGCCTGGGCAAGGCTCGGCAAGGACCTGCCGCTCGACAAGCTCGACGCGATGACCACCGTGCGCCCGCTGGGCGACGTGCCGGCGCTGGCCAAGGACATCCTCAAGGGCCAGGTGCGCGGACGCACCGTCGTCGACGTCAATGCCTGACACCGCGCCGGCCGCGCTGCCGCCGTTCCGGCCGGTCGACCTCGCCGCGCCATCGGTCGAGGTCGAGCGCCGCGACGACGGCGTCATCGTGCTGCGTTCCGGCTACGAGCTTGGCGAGTATCCGGCGCATATCCTGGAGCACCTCGCGCGCTGGGCTGGGGAAGCGCCGGACCGTACCTTCATGGCGCAGCGCGGGCCCGACGGCACCTGGCGCCACCTGACCTATGCGGACCTCTGGGCCAAAGCGCGCCATGCCGGCCAGGCGCTGCTCGACCTGGGCCTGGGACCCGACCGGCCGCTGATGCTGCTGTCGGGCAACAGCCTGGAGCATGCCGTCCTCACCTTCGCGGGGATGGCCGCCGGCGTGCCCGCCGCGCCAGTCTCGCCCGCCTACTCGCTGCTCTCCGGCGACCACGGCAAGCTGAAATACGTCCACGACTTGCTCCAGCCGGGCGCGATCTTCGTGCAGGACCGCGCGCCGTTCGAGAAGGCGCTGGCGGCGCTGCCACTCGGCGACGAGCCGGTGATTTCCGTCGCCGATGGCTACGCGGAACTGCTCGCCACCGAGCCCGGTGCCGGAATCGCCGCCGCCTACGCCGCGCTCGACCCGGACACGGTCGCCAAATACCTGTTCACATCCGGCTCCACCGGCATGCCCAAGGCGGTGATCAACACCCAGCGCATGCTCGCCGCCAACGTCGCCATGGCGATGCGCGTGGCGCCACCGGATCCGGAAGACCCGCCGGTGATCGTCGACTGGCTGCCCTGGAACCACACCTTCGGCGGCAACATGAACGTCCACGTCATGCTGGCCGCCGGCGGCACGATGTATCTCGACGGCGGCCGCCCGGTGCCGGGCCAGTTCGACGAGACCTTGCGCAACTTGCGCGAGATCTCAGCCACCAGCTACCTCAACGTGCCGGTCGGCTACGCCATGCTGGCCGACGCGCTGGAGCGCGACGACGACCTCGCGGGCACCTTCTTCAAGCGGCTGCAGCGCATGGGCTACGGCGGCGCGACCCTGCCGCAGGAGCTCTACGAGCGTTACCAGAAGCTGGCGATCAAGCACACCGGCCACCGCATCATCGTCTACACCGGCTGGGGCTGCACCGAGACCGCGCCGACGGCGACCAGCGTCTACTGGGCCAGCGAGCGGGTCGGGCTGATCGGCCTGCCCTACCCCGGCGTGGAGCTGAAGATGGTCCCGGCAGGCGAGCGTTACGAGCTGCGCCTGCGCGGCCCGATCGTTTTCCCCGGCTACTACAAGCGTCCCGACCTCACCGAGGCCGCGTTCGACGAGGAAGGCTTCTACCGCATCGGCGATGCCGGCAAGTTCGTCGACCCGGCCGACCCGGTGAAGGGCCTGACCTTCGAGGGGCGCGTCACCGAGGACTTCAAGCTCACGTCGGGCACGTGGGTGAACACCGGCCCGCTGCGTATCGCCGTGATCGACGCCGCCACGCCGCTGCTGCAGGACGCGGTGATCTGCGGCCACGACCGCGACTATGTCGCCGTCATGGCCTGGCCGAGCGCCGCCGGCGCCGAACTCGGCGACGGCCTTGCCGATACGCTGCGCGATAGGCTCGGCGCGTATAACCAGCGCAACCCCGGCTCCAGCACGCGGATCCGGCGGCTGCTGCTGCTGAGCGAGCCGCCGAGCGTCGACTGAGCCAGCGGCTCGGGGCCAGCGGGGCGGTTGGAGATTGGCGGCGCCAGGGCTGACGCGCTCGCTCACGTCTCCTACGCGCGCTTCACGCAGCGCGTCGTCGCGATGGTCGATGCCTTCGCGACCTAGCCCGCGGAGGGCCAT
>CAZVLI010000585.1:0-3264 GCA_964627965.1 uncultured Rhodospirillales bacterium | reverse complement strand
CGTCGCGGTGCAGGCGCAGATCCTGAACCTGCGGGAGGAGATGAACCCGCGCCTGGGTCTGACCATGCTGCTCATCAGTCACGATCTCGCGGTGGTGAAGAACGTCTCCGACCGGGTCGCGGTGATGTATCTCGGCCGCCTGTGCGAGGTGGCGCCGTCCGATGCGCTCTACGCCGCGCCGATGCATCCCTATACGGCGGCGCTGCTGAGCGCGATTCCGGTCCCCGATCCGACCCAGCCGGTGCGCGAGGTCGCGCTGACCTCGTCCGATCTACCATCGCCGATGGACCCGCCCAGCGGCTGCCGCTTCCGCACGCGCTGCCCCTACGCGCAGGCCCGCTGCGCCGAGGAGGTACCGGAACTGACCGAACTCGCCCCCGGCCATCAGGTCGCTTGCCACTTTCCGCTCTCTGCTTGAACAGCCTTCAAGCTTCCGTCACCCTGCCGCGATGGTCGACCCGTCGCCGCAGATGCCGCCCTTCGCCGCCTTGCGTGCGTTTCATGCCGCAGCGCTGCACGAGCGTTTCCGTGATGCCGCCGACAGCCTGGGCGTGACCGAGTCGGCGATCAGCCACCAGGTCCGCCGGCTCGAAGATTTCCTGCGCGTCGCCCTGTTCGAGCGGGCCGGCGGCGGCATGCGGCTGACCGCCGCCGGCCGTCAGTACCTGGCCCAGATCGACCCGGCGATCCGGCAGATCCAGATGGCGACGGAGGCGATCCTGCGTCCCGCCGGCCGGTCCGTGCTGCGCCTGACCATGCCGCCCTCGCTGGCCGCGACATGGCTGATCCCGCACCTTGGCGGCTTTGAGCGCGAGCAGCCCGACGTCGACCTCCAACTCGTCACCACCACCCGCGTCGTCGACCTGCGTCGCGATCAGGTCGACCTGGCGATCCGGCACGGCAAGGGTACCTGGCCTGGCATGGTGGCGACGTTCCTCCTGGAGGAAGCCGCACTGCCGGTCTGCGCGCCGGGCTATCTCGACTTCGGGTCGGACGACGATCCGGCTGCCGCACTGGCCCAGTCCCGGCTGATCGTGAACACCCGTTTTCCGGACGAATGGGAGGAATGGGCCCGCGCGCGGGGCCTGGCGCCACCGTCGCTGGCCGGCGCGGTGACCATGGAGGCGATGGAGCAGACCCTGCAACTGGCGGAGGCCGGGCACGGACTGGCCCTCGGTCGCCGACCGGTGGTCGACGAGCGTCTGGCGCGCGGCACGCTGGTTGCGCCTTTCGGCGAGGCCGACCCGACCGGCGCCGCCTATTACCTCTGCCGGCCGGCCGACGTCGAACCGACCGCGCCGGCGAAGCTCCTCGCGCGCTGGCTGGAGGCGCTGGCCAGCCAATGGCGTTCAACTTGAATGATGTTCAAGACAACCTGAACCGAATGGAGTGGCGATCCCCTGCGGGCCGCCCCACCTTTCTCGCCAACGAGCTTTAGCCTGACGAGGAACCGACCGATGTCGACCGTTGCCGTGCTGGACGATCCGCTACCCGAAACCGATGTGCAAGCCGCGCTGACCTTCATCAAGCGGCAGGATGAGAAGCCCTACTTCAAGTCGAGCGCGCTGACCGGCGGGGCGCCGGAGGTGTTCTTCGAGACCGAGGAGCACGTGGTGCCGGTGCACGACATGCGCGAGGTCGCCGACGACCTTTCCATCGAGCGGGAAGGCTTCGAGCTGATGCGCCACGTCACCGCCGTGGAGGACCTCTACGATGACGACGCGGTCGATGACGTCTACTACCCGGAGCTGGAAGAGCTGTTGAAGCGCCGCTTCGGCGCCAGCCGGGTCGCGATCTTCGACGCCACCCGTCGCTCCGACAGCGAGGCCGGCGCGCCGAACCGCGACGGCCTGCGCGGTCCCGCGAGCCGCGTGCACGTCGACTACACCGTGAAGAGCGGTCCGCAGCGCCTGCGCGATGTCGTCGGCGACGAGGAGGCCGAGCGGCTGCTGAACTCGGGTGCACGCATCGTGCAGGTCAACGTCTGGCGCCCGATCAAGGGCCCGGTGAAGCGGTCGCCGCTGGCGCTCGCCGACGCCTCCAGCATCCCGGCCCAGGACCTGATCGCCACCGACCAGATCTTCCCCGACCGCGTCGGCGAGATCTACCAGCTCGCCCAGGGCGAAGGGCACCGCTGGTTCTACGCCTCCGACATGACCCCGGACGAGGTGATCTTGATCAAGGGCTGGGACAGCCTGGACGACGGCCGGGCCCGTTTCGCCCCGCACGGCGCGTTCCACCTCGAAGGCTCCGAGGGCGCGGCCCCGCGCGAGAGCATCGAGGTCCGCACCCTGGTGATCATCGAGTAGCTATCAAGGACGTCATGCCCGCGAAGGCGGGCATCCAGGGCCACCTGGCGAGATTGTCGCCGGGTGGCCACGTTGTCTGGACTCCCGCCTGCGCGGGAGTGACGCGGGTGCCTACTTGCTGGTCAGCACGTTGACGCCGTCCCAGTCTTCCGGTGGCGGCTCACTCATGTAGCGCTGGGCGCGGTCGGCCATCAGGTGGGCGACCGCGTCATGCGGTAGCCGCGACCATGTCTCGGCCGCCTCGGCGAACTTGCGAGCGCGGTAAAGCGCCAGCCCTTCCTCATAGGTCGCGGCGTCGTCCCGCTGCTGGTCGGTGGCGGCCAGGTCGTGCGCGATCGGTTCGTAGATCGCCAGTGGCTTGGAACGGCCCTTCACCGCGATGTAGTCGATCTCGCGCAGCAGGAAGTCCTCGCGCACCGCTTCGGCGGTGCGGTCGCCGATGACGATCGGGCACTCGTAGATCGACGGCAGGCTCTCCAGCCGTGCCGCGACATTCACCGTCTCGCCGACGGCGGTGTAGTTGAAGCGCCGCTCCGAGCCGACATTGCCGACGATCGCCGGGCCGGAGTAGACGCCGACCTTCACGCCGTAGCCGCGGTGACCGTTGGCGATGTCCTTCTTCGCCTCCTCGGCGACCAACTCGACGATGCGCAGCGCCGCGACGACGGCTTTCTCGGCGTGGTGTGCGTCGGCCACCGGCGCGCCCCAGAAACCCATGACCGCGTCGCCGATGAACTTATCGACGTAGCCGTCGGTGCGGTCGACCTCGTCGGCGATCAACGCCAGGTAGCGGTTGGTGGTCTCGACCAGCTCGGTCGCGGAGACCTGCGTGGACAGCGCGGTGAAGCCGGACAGGTCGGCGAACATGACCGACACCTCCGCGTCCTCGCCGCCCAGCGACAGATCGAGTTGCTCATGCGTGAGCTTCTCGACCAGCGTCGGCGCCAGGAACTTG
>CAZVLI010000584.1:0-3266 GCA_964627965.1 uncultured Rhodospirillales bacterium | reverse complement strand
TGACAGTCGTGCCTGTTCCGCCGTGATCGGCCAGTAGATCAGCGGGAAGAACAGCAGGTCGTCGCGTTCGACGTTCACCGCCATCGGCTCGGCCGGTTCGACAGACGTCCGTCGGCGCAGCGCGTCGGACAGGCCCGACAGGCCGGCGCGCGACATCTCATCCACCGTGCTGTTGCCGGTGATGACGTAGGCGAGCCGGGTTTCCAGCGTCGCCTGCAACGCGTACTCGTCGGCACGCTGCGCTTGCGACGGTTGCGGCCAGGCCAGCAGCGCGGCCAGGACCACCACTGCCGCACGCGCCGCGCCGCGCCCGAACAGCAGGCCACGCAAGGCGAGGACCGCCAGCACGTCGACCACCGCCAGCAGGATCGCTGCGGCCAGCAGCCACGGCTTCAGGTCGATCTCGTCGCGGGCGGCGTAGGTCGCCCGCTGCGCCGGGACCGGCAGTTCGCCGATCGCGCGCAGGTCCGGCCAGCCGTCGGCGAGGTTCACCGCCTGCCGCGCATCCTCGGTGCCGTAGTAGCCGGGCGGGTGGCTTGGACCCGGTCGCAGGTCAGGCAGGTCGGCCGGGTCCAGCGGCGTTGCCGTCGGCGGTGGCGCGCCGAGCCGGCCCTCGCCGTCCAACGTGGCAACCGGGGGCAGGGCGGCCTGGCCGGCGTCCGCATCGGCGACGCCGCGCGACAGCGAAACCACCCGCCGCAGCATCTCCACGAACAGGCCGGAGATCGGCAGCGACGACCACTCGGTGTTGGCGGTGACGTGGAATAGCACCAGCCAGCCCTGGCCCTGGCGTTCCGCCGTCACCAGCGGCGTGCCGTCGGCAAGCTGCGCCCAGGTCTTTTCCGGCAGGTCGAGCGACGGCTCGGCCAGCACCTGCCGGCGCACCAGCACGTCTTCCGGCACGTCGACGCCGGCGAACGGCCCGGCTTCCGGGAACGGGGCCAGCGTCGCCGGCCGCTCCCACGACAGCGCGCCGCCGAGGAGGCGGCCGCCGCTGCGCAAACGCACCGGGATCAGTTCGTCGGCATTCTGCGCCAGCCGGGGGCCGGCGAAGCGCACGAGCATGCCGCCATCGTTGACCCACTGGCCCAGCAGGGCTTGCTCGTCTTCCGGCAATTGGCCGATGTCGGCCAGGAACAGCACCGCCAGCCGTCGGCGAAGCAGATCGTCGGTCGAGCCCTGCTGCACCGAGGCGAACGGGCCCAGCGCGCGCTCCAGGTAGTAGATCGAGGACAGGAGCGGCTGTGCCCGGCTCTCCGACCCATCGCCCGTGACCAGCCCAACGGGGCGACGGCGCCAGCGCTCGTCGGCCAGCACCACGGCCGCCGCGGCGTTCTCGCCCTCGATCTCGATCCGCTCGACCTTGTTGCGCAGCTCCGACGGCAGTTCGATCGTGGCCTCGGTGCGCAGCGCGTCGGCCGGGAAGGTGGCTTCGACCCGGCCCAGCAGGCGTCCGCCGGCGCCGGACGCGCGGACCCACCGCTTCTCCTCCGCGCCCGTCTCCGGCCGCAGCAGCTGCATCGTCAGCGCGCCGCCGGTCTCGGCCGGCGGTGCCAGCGCGCGCGGCAACTGGCCGGGGCCGTCGCCGACGTAGATGATCTCGCCGACGCGGGCCAGCGCACGCGCCAGGGCATCGGCACTGCCATCGTCGATGCCATCCGCGAGCCAGACGACGCGATACTTGAGCTCCGGGTCGAGACCTTCCACGGCCCGAATCGCGCCGGCCCGGTCCACGGCCCATGGCTTCGGCGCCAGAGCGCGGATGTAGGGCCGTGCCTCGACCGCCGGACCCAGCGGTTGGGCCTGCACCGGTGTGCCGTCGGCCGCCGGCGCCGTGCTGAGCACCTGCACGGCGCGGTCTTCTCGTTCCGCCTGCGAAACGTAGTCGAGCAGCGCGCGCTGCCGGTCCGACCAGCGGTGCGCCGACGCCCAGCCATCGTCCACCACCAGCAGCATCGGTCCCTGGCCGACCAGCCCGGCCGATGGGTTCAGCACCGGATGCGCCAGCGCCAGGATCACCAGCGTCGCCAGCACCAGCCGCAACAGCAGCAGCCACCAGGGCGACGTTGCCGAGCTTTCCTCCGTCGGCGCCAGGCTGAGCAGCAGGCGGAGCGGTGGGAAAGGCTGGCGCCGCGGCGCCGGCGGGGTGATCCGCAGCAGCCACCAGATCACCGGCAGTGCCGCCAGCCCCAGCAGCAGCCAGGGCGACAGGAAGCCGAGCCCGCCGGCGGCGATCACGGTTGCGCTCCGATGTCGCTCATTGCCACGTAAAGCGGCAGAAGGGCGGCCTGGGCCGGTCGGTCGGTGCGGTGCAGCGTGTGCGTCCAGCCGACCTGCCGCGCGATGTTGGTGAGCGCCTCGCGGCGCGCGTTGAGACGCCGGGTCCAGGCCGCGCGCAGGTCTTCCGCCCGGCCAACCGTGACGTAGCCTTCGCCTTCGAGGCCGCGAAATTCGGTTCGGCCCCGGAACGGTAGGTCTTCCTCGGCCGGGTCCATGATCTGCACCAGATGGCCGCGCACGCGCTGTGCCGCGAAGCCGCGCACCCGGGCTTCGATATCGTCCAGCGGCGACAGGAAGTCCGCGAACCAGACCATGTGCGAGAAGCGCGGCAGCCGTTGCAGCGGCGGCAGGCTGGGCAGCCCTTCCGCATCGGTCTGGCGCAGCAGCGTATCGGCCATACGGGTCAACGTGGCGCGGGTGGCGCCGGGTGCCAGGTCGGAATCCGCCAGCACGATGCGCTCGCCGCCCCGGATCAGCAGCGAGGCCAGTGCCAGCAGCAGCAGCTCTGCGCGTACCTCCTTCGTCGGGAGCCCCGTCGCTGAGGCATATTGCCTCGAGGCCCCCCGACGGGAAGATGGCGAATCGCGGCCCAATCGAGGCCGAGCCGTCGCGCCACAGCCACACGGTCTGCGCCGCCTCCCACTCGTTCTCGCGGACGAAGAGGTTTTCGGTCTTGGCCGACTGGCGCCAGTCGATGCGCGTCGCCGCGTCGCCGAACTCGTAGCGCCGGAATTGCCAGAAGGTCTCGCCGACGCCGATCCGCCGGCGCCCGTGCACGCCCTGCGCCACGGTGGCCGCCACCCGCTCGGCGGCAACCATCAGCGGCGGCAGGCTCGCGGCAACAGCTTCGGCGCGACGCTCTGCGGCGGCAACGGTAGCGATTGGCTCAGCCAATCGACGCCCCTAGCCGAGCGGGGCCGAGAGATCGCCGATCACCTGTCCGATGGAGATGCCGTCGGCACGCGCGGCGAAGGTCAGGGCCATGC
>CAZVLI010000583.1:0-3266 GCA_964627965.1 uncultured Rhodospirillales bacterium | reverse complement strand
CCTCGGAGAAGTCCTCGTGGCCCGGTGTGTCGAGCAGGTTCAGCGTCACGCCGTCATGGTCAAAGGTCATCACCGAGGTGGTGACCGAGATGCCGCGCGCCTGTTCGATCTTCATCCAGTCGGAGCGCGCGCGCCGGCGCTCGCCCTTGGCCTTGACCTCGCCCGACAGGTGGATCGCGCCGCCGAACAGCAACAGCTTCTCGGTCAGCGTGGTCTTGCCCGCGTCGGGGTGCGAGATGATGGCGAAGGTGCGCCGATGCGCCGCCGCGTCGGCGACGCTGTCGTAATCCATGCCGGCGGCGAGAGACACCGGGAACTCCTAGCCAGAAACGTTTGAAGTGGCCTCGATATAAGGCTTCGCGCCCGGTTTCGCCACCGTTACCATGCGGCCAGAAAAGCAACAGGAGGCGCCCAGGATGATCGGCGTGATCGCGACGTTGAAGGTGAAGGATGGCCAGCAGGCCGAGTTCGAGGCCACCGCCAAGCGGCTGGTCGAGGCGGTGCGGGCGAATGAGCCGGGCTGCCTGACCTATGCCCTGCACAAGACCGACGATCCGACGACCTACGTCTTTCTGGAGCGCTACAAGGACCAGGACGCCATCGAGGCACACCGCAAGATGGACCACTTCCGACAGATCGGCCGCGAGATGGGCGCGTTCATGGACGGCCCGCCCGACGTTCAGCGGATGACCGAGGTCGAATAAGCCGAAGCGCCCCGCGCGCCGCACCCTGCACCGGCGGCAGAAAGGCGATCGCGAAACCGACGATCGCGACCGACCATGCCGGACGCAAGCTGTCCGGCACCTCGAAGTTAGCGGCCAGGATGCGCTCGGCCGGCAGGTTGGTGCCGAACTCGTACCAGGCGTACTCGATCAGCACTGTCGCCGCCGTCGCCAGCAACGCCACGCCGGCCAGGACCAGCGGCGCGGACAGCGATGCCTTGCGCCACGCGGCGATGCGGTAGCCGAAGGCCAGCACCAACAGGCCAGCGATCAGGGTCGCGTTGCTCACGTCGGACTTGGCCTGCAGAAAATGGTGGATCGTGCCCAGTACCGCGATGGCGTAGGCCAGCCGGTGGAGGCGCACCCAGTTGTGGCGCAGCCGCCGCACCGCGCCGTCGGTCGAAGTCGCACCCAGCGCGATCAGGCCGAGCAGCGCGACGAAGCCGATGGTGAGGTAGACGCGCGTGGCGATCTCGCTGACGACATGGCCGAGCGCGAAACCTTCCTGCGCCGCGTAGAGGCCGAGGTGCAGGATGGCGTAGCTCAGCGTCGCCAGGCCGAGCATGCGGCGCACCAGGACCAGCCGTGTCCAACCGGTGATCTTGCGCAGCGGCGTCACCGCCAGCGAGGCCAGCAACAGCCGGATCGCCCACTCGCCGGTCTCGTGGATGGCGTGCTCGTAGGGCTTCACGCCGAGCCCGTCGGTCAGCGCCGCGTACGCCAGGCCAGCCGCCGGCAGCAGCACCGCGACGAACACCGCAAGCTTCAGCCACGACAGGCGGCCGGCACGATCGAGCCACGGCAGAGGCAGGTGACCGTCGCGCGCCGGCGCGCTCACTCGACCTCCTCGCGCAGCATCTCCAGTTCCAGCCACTCGGTCTCGGCGGCTTCCAGTTCGGCCTTGGCGGCGTCGAGCCGTGCCGCCGATGCGTTGAACGCCGTGGCGTCGCGGGCGAAAAGGGCTGGGTCAGCGAGCTTCGCCTCCAGCTCCGTGATCTCCGCTTCCAGCGCCGCGATCTGCTTCGGCAGCATCTCCAGCGCGCGCTGCTGCTTATAGCCGAGGCGCTTCGACGACGACTTCGGCTTCTCGGCAGGCGGCGCGGCCTTCGGCTCGGACTTGGGCTTCTCGGCGACTGGCTCCGGACGTTGACGGAGGTAATCGGCATAGCCGCCGGGGTCCTCCACCGCGCGGCCATCACCTTTCAGCGCGATGGTCGAGGTCACGACCCGGTCGAGAAAGTCGCGGTCGTGGCTGACTAGCAGCAGCGTGCCGTCATACTCGGCCAGCAGTTCTTGCAGCAGGTCGAGTGTCTCCATGTCGAGGTCGTTGGTCGGCTCGTCCAGCACCAGCAGGTTGGCGGGCTGCGTAAAGGACAGCGCCAGCAGCAGACGGTTGCGCTCGCCGCCGGACAGGCTGCCGACCGGGGCGCGGGCCTGGCGTTCCTCGAACAGGAAGTCGCGCATGTAGCCAACGACGTGCTTGGTCTGGCCGTTCACGGTGACCATGTCGCCACCTTGCGGGCACAGCGTCTCCCAGACCGTCTTGCCGGGGTCGAGCTGGGCGCGGTCCTGGTCGACGAAGACTGGCTGCACGTTGGCGCCGAGACGCACCTCGCCGGTGTCGGGCTCCAGGCGGCCGGTCAGCATCTTCAGCAGCGTGGTCTTGCCGGCGCCATTCGGACCGATCAGGCCGACGCGGTCGCCGCGCATCACCCGCGTGGAGAAGCTGCACAAGACGACGGTTTCGCCGAAGCGCTTGGAGATGTCCTCCGCGTCGATCACGCGGCGGCCGGCGGTGGCGCCGCCGCTGGCCTGCAGCTTCACGTTGCCGACGCGCCGCAGTTCCTCTGCGCGCTGCCGGCGCAGTTCATGCAGGCGGCGGATACGCCCCTCGTTGCGGCGGCGCCGGGCGGTGATGCCCTTGTGCGACCAGTCGGTCTCGACCGCGATCAGCTTGTCGCGCTTGGCCCGCGTCGCCTCCTCGGCTTCTAGGATGCCGTTGGCCCAGTCCTCGAACTTGTCGAAACCCTGGTCGTGACGGCGCAGCACGCCGCGATCGAGCCACCAGATCGAGCTGGTCACGCGGCGCAGGAAGGCGCGGTCATGACTGATCACCACGATGGCGCCGCGATAGGCCGCCAGCGCCTCCTCCAGCCACTGGATCGCCGGCAGGTCGAGGTGGTTGGTCGGCTCGTCGAGCAGCATCACCTCGGGCTCGGCGGCGAAAATGCGGGCCAGCGCGGCGCGGCGGCGCTCGCCGCCCGACGCCTTGTCGCAGAGCTGGCCTGTCGGCACGTCCAGCGCCGCCATCGCCGCTTCCGCCTTGTGCAGTTCGTCGACGCCGGCGGCGACATAGTCGAGCAGCGTCTCGTAGCCGGCGAAGACCGGGTCCTGCGGCAGGTAGGCAACGGCGGTGCCCGGCTGCACGAAGCGCTCGCCGGCCTCCGCCTCGATCTCGCCAGCGATCAGACGCAGGAGGGTGGACTTGCCGCAACCGTTGCGGCCGACGAGGCAGACGCGATCACGTGGTCCGATCGACAGGTC
>CAZVLI010000582.1:0-3276 GCA_964627965.1 uncultured Rhodospirillales bacterium | reverse complement strand
GGAAGGCGGCGGTGACAGCATTCTCGTAAGTCTTCACCTCGGAGGCCATGGCGGCGACGAGGTCCGGCGTGATGTCGAGTTTCAGTTTCACGCAGGCCTCAGATCCACGGTCCAGACGAGACGCTCGCGGTCGCGGACGGGCTCGCCCTGGATGAGGAAGACCTCGCCGTCGATCTCGATGCGGTCGCCGGGGCGCGGGTTCGCCACCTCGGCGAGGCGCAGATCCAGCCGGGTGGTTTCCGTCCAGATGCGCGCCTCGCTGAAGCCGGTGACGTCGTCCGGCCGGCGCAGGATCGCCCTGACCAGCGAAGGCGCGCCGCCCTCGGCGGTGTAGACCACGTCGCGCGCGAGATGCGCGTCCGCGAAGAGCGCGTCGAGAGCGGCAGCGAAGGCGGTCATCAGAAGCTGCCGTTCAGCCGCACGCGACCGATCGTGTCGCCGGCGCCGCCCGCCACCGCCTCGACCGCAACGCCGATGAGGGTGTTGTCGGTGGCCACGGTCGTGCAACGCTTGTTGGTGTCGTCCCAGTAGACCTTGGCGCCGGCGCTCCAGGCCTGCGAGCCGACCTTGGTGAGGTCGAAGACGCCGGCGAGTGCGGCCTCGACGGTCGCGCCGCTCGCGGCATCGCCGGCCGCCACGCCGAAGATCGAGCCGACGAGGAGACCGTCGCCGGAGGTCACGGCGTAGGGCGCAGTCAGGGTGAGAGTGGTGCCGGGCTGGACGTAGTTCTTCATCGCGGATTCCTTTCGCGGAACGAAGACGGGCGGCCTATCGAGACCGCCCGTGCATCAGTGATCAGGGTTCAGGGGTTGGCCCGGCTTACGCGCCGGGGTTCTTGTAGAGGCCGCGCCAGTCGATGGCCTTGGCGCCGAAGTCGAGGCGGCACTTGATCTCGACGCCGTCGACGTCGAAGCCGTTGCGCGTCTCGATGTATGCGCCCTGCTGGCCCTCGAGATAGGCGTACTCGATGGTGTCGATCTGGTTCGGGCTGGCCGCCAGATACCAAGCGGTTTCACTGGCGGCGTCGAGCCGGGGCTCGCTGATCGGCGAAAGCGTGCGGATCGATTGGGGCACGACGCTGGACGTCGCGGCGGGCACGAGGTTCTGGGCGACCAGCTGCTCGGCCTTCAGTTCCAGCGAGGCGGGCACGATCAGGAAGGCGGGGCGGACGTTCAGGACCGTTTTCTTGTCGAGGCCGGTCTGCTTGGCCATAGCCGCGCGGGCCGCGCCCACCGCATCCACCGCCAGCGCCGCGCCAGTGCCTGCAAGGTTCTTGTGGGTGGTGTGGAACAGCGCGTTGCCGTCAGCCATTGCCGGGTTGGCGGTGATGATGCCCCAGACCACATCGCTTTCCAGCTGCGCGATGGAGTTGCCGTACATCGCCGGGATCCGGGTGAAGGCGTCGAGATCGTCGTTGATCAGCGTCTGGCGGGTGATCGCGACCACCCGGCCATAGGTCTTGACCTTGTAGCTCTCCTTGCTTTCGCCGAGCGTGCCGCGCTTGAACTCGCCGCTTTCACTCACCTCGAGCAGCTGCGGTGCCTCGCCAAGCTGGACCCGGTGCATCGCCTTGAAGTCGGTCGCCAGCACCTGGCGGCAGAACAGCATGAAGGTACGGGGATAGGCCTCGTAGGCTTGTCGCAGGGTCTTGTTGGTGACAGCGGAGAGGATCTCGGGGAAGTCCGAAGTCGAGTGCAGCGCGCGCGTGGCAACCTCGTCGCGCGACAGGCCCCGTGTGTTCACGCCCGCATTGCCGAGGCTTTCGCGGGCCAGTTCCATGAGCGTCATGCCGCGATACTGGCGAGCGGCATCTTCCAGAGTGAAGAGCGTCGGGCTGTAGCGGTGCAGGAGTGCATTGGCCACCGCGTCGCGGCGGGTGATCTGTTCGTCCCGGCCGCCCAGCGGGATCGACACCTGGCTGAATGTGCGGGTTTCTTCGGATTTGGCGGCGACCTGATCGAGGATCAGGCGGCGGGCTTCGCTGATATCCGTGCCGCGTTTCACTAGGTCCTCGGCAAAGCTGCGCTCGAGGTTCAGGCGACCCGCCAGATCGTAGATCACGGAAACACGGTCGCGTTCAGTTTCGCGAGCGCGGGTCGCGACCGCTTCGGGGTCAGGTGCGGGAGCGACATCGGGTTTCTGAGACTTGGGCTGCACGCGGGTCTCAGCGGCAGCGACCTTCGGCTCTTTGTCGGGTGTCTTGGGTTCTGTCATCGTGGTGTCCTCGACAGCATTGTCGTCGCTGGGGGTTTCATTGGCCGCATCGGCCGGGTCTTTTCGTTTGTCCGTCATCGGGAGGGCTCCTGTGGTTGGGGGTGGGACGTCCCGGCGATGGAGGACGCAGTCGTGAAGGGGGGATTGGGCACGAAAGCCCGCGGCGGGGTCCGCGCCAACGGGCACGGCGGAAACCTCGAAGGGCGTCCAGTCCACGGCGCGCCAAAGCTCGCGGGCCGCTTCGGGTTTCGACACCTCGAAACGGTGAACCTGATAGCCGATAGAGACCGCACGGATGTGACCGGCCTGGATATCGCGCCAGATCGGTTCGACATCGGTGCGCTCAGAAATCCGGACCTGCGCAATGCCGCGACCGTTTTCGATACGGGCCGAGCCCGGCACGACCGAGCCGATCACGGCATCCAGCGTGTCGATCTCATGCACCTTCAGAAACGGCGCGCCCGCATTCAGCCGATCCAGCCGCACATGGGTCGGGTCGAGACTCAGCTCTTCGTCATAGGGCTCGCCAAACAAGGTCGAGCGGCGGACCCGCGCGCCCGCCGACCAGATCACCTCGACGGTGCGGGCGTCAGTATCAGCTGAGTTTGGCGCAAGCTCCGCCGACCGGCGCAGGGCCGGTAATTCGATCATCGTGTCCATATTGCTCAATCCTGTTGGTCGGCCTGCGCCGGGTCGGTGTCCGTTTCGGCGGCGGGCTCGTCGGCATCCAGATCATCGGCGGCAGGATCACCGACCCCGTTATTGGATTGGGCGCTGCCGGTCTTGGTGACGCGGCGCGGGTCGCTGTCCAGCACCAGCCCAAGATCATCGAGCTTGGCGTTGGTGGCAGCGATCTCGGCCAGCACCGCGTCGGGGTTGCGGCCCTGCCGCGCGATCACCTCGGCCAGCGTCATGGTGCCAGACCGGATCGACAGCAGGTTCGCCATCGCGTCCTTCTGCGGATCGACCGCCTCGAATTTTGGCGGCGACCATTCGACGGGCACGTCGGGCGTTGGGATCTGGCCCGCCGCCCATGCGGCTTCGGTGAACCAGCGCCAGGTG
>CAZVLI010000581.1:0-3292 GCA_964627965.1 uncultured Rhodospirillales bacterium | reverse complement strand
GATCATCCACGTCCTGCGCTGCTTCGAGGACGACGACGTCACCCACGTCGACGGCCGCATCGATCCGGTCGCGGACGCCGAGACGGTCGAAACCGAGCTGATGCTGGCCGACCTGGAGACGCTCGGCCGACGCGCCGAGACGCTGGTGAAGCGCGCGCGCGGCGCGGCCGACAAGGAAGCCAGAGCGCAACTCGCGGCGGTCGAGGCGGCGCAGGCCGCCCTGTCGGAAGGCACGCCGCTACGCGCGGCCAAGGTCGAGGGCATGCCCGACGACATGCACCTGCTGACGCTGAAGCCGGTGCTCTACGTCTGCAACGTCTCGGAAGGCGAGGCCGCGACCGGCAACCAGCACACCAAGGCCGTCGAAGCGATGGCGGCGAAGCAGGGCGCCGGCGTCGTGGTGATCTCCGCCCGCATCGAGGCGGAGGTGGCGCAGCTCGGCGATCCGGAGGAGCAGCAGATGTTCCTCGCCGACCTCGGCCTGGAAGAGACCGGCCTCGCGCGCGTGATCCGCGCCGGCTACGACCTGCTCGGCCTGCTGACCTTCTTCACCGCCGGGCCGAAGGAGTCACGCGCCTGGACCATTCCAGACGGTGCCAAGGCGCCGGAGGCGGCCGGCGAGATCCACACCGATTTCCAGCGCGGCTTCATCTGCGCGGAGACCATCGGCTACGACGACTACGTCGCCGCCGGCAGCGAGGCGGCCGCCAAGGAAACCGGCAAGATGCGCCAGGAAGGCAAGGACTACACCGTCCACGACGGCGACGTGATCCTGTTCCGCTTCAACGTGTAGGTATTGACGCCCCGCAGGTGCTGGAACCTTAATGCTCATCTCTGAAAATCACTGCTCAGTCGAGCGGAATAGCCCATATTCATGATGGGGTGGCTGGTCCTTTGTTTCTGGTAATCCATGCCTTGAGATTTCATCGACCATTTTATCGGATTCACGTTTTACGGACTGAATTGCGCGGCCTGTTAGTATCATGATAGCAATTGTTAATGCGATACAAAAGATAACGTATAGCCAAGATAATGATGAGTTTCCGCTAATCGACATCGCCCCGAAGAATCCACATGTCCCTACCAGAATCATGAACATGAGGGCTACAATTGCATTGAATACATGCTTCAGGGGCCTTCTGCGAGCTGTCAAGCGATAGTGGTCTCTTTCCCATGTAAACGTCGGCTTGCCAAAGATGGCATTGATCTTGGCCTCCGCTCGGCGAATTCCGCATAAGTAAGCAATGTGGTTGAAATCCTGGTTCCAAAATAGCAAGAACAAACCCCACGCGACGAATGGAACAGCAGTTAGGTACTCGTCGCGTAGAAGGTCTTTGTGAAATAATGTGGCAACAATTCCGATTATTGCAATTGTAATGGTTACGAATGTTGATTTATAATCTGAACATTTCTGAGCATTCGCTTGTGACAATTCTAGCTCTTTGATGAGAATCGGCAGTTCTGAGTTATCCATTGTCTGCTCACGATCAGGTGCGACATCAGCAGACTAACCAGTGATTGATATTAGTGTCTATTGCCAATTCGGGGGTTTGCATATTCTCAACAGGCTTCACCTGCGCGGAGACCATCGGCTACGACGACTACGTCGCCGCCGGCAGCGAGGCGGCCGCCAAGGAAACCGGCAAGATGCGCCAGGAAGGCAAGGACTACACCGTCCACGACGGCGACGTGATCCTGTTCCGCTTCAACGTCTAAGTCGGGCCCGAGTGAGGTTCTCCGAGATGCCCGGGTCAAGCCCGGGCATGACGAGTTCTTCTCACCCCACCGCTGCTTCCGTCATGGCCGGGCTCGACCCGGCCATCTCTGACCCCGACTACCCGTCGGTCTTCGCCGCCAGCCGCAGTGTCTGTGGGTCGAAGTCGCTGACCTTGGGGTAGGCGATCGGCGCGGTCTCCGGGATCGCCAGCAGCCGCGTCTCGTACTCGCGCAGATAGTCGGCCCGCGTTGCGTCGTCGACGCGGCTCGCCGACCACGCCACGTACGGCGGCACGACATCGAAGCCGGTGAACCGCAGGATGCCGTGGTTGATCGGGTAGAGGATGGTGTCGATGTCGCCGTGGATACCGTCGGCGGTGAAGGCGCTCGCCGGGCTACCGGTGCTGAGCGACAGCATCGCGCGCTTGCCGGCGAAGACGCCGCGGTCGTACCAGCGCCCGCCGCCGTAGATCTTGCCTTGGGCGAACACCCGGTCGACCCAGCCCTTCAGGATCGCCGGCAACCCGAACCACCACAGTGGGAACTGCAGCACCAGCACGTCGCAGCGCTCCAGCTTGTCCATTTCCGCCGCGATGTCGGCGGCGAAGCTCTCGTGCTCGGTGGCGTAGGTCTCTTCGCGCTGCTGCTTCAGGTAGCTGGCGTCCGCGACCGTGTCGAAGTTGCGCCGGTCGGATACCGCCTCGAAACCCATCGCGTGGAGGTCGGAAACCTCGATCTCGTGCCCGTGCGCTGGCAGAGCCCGGCGCGCGACGTCGGTCATCGCCCCGTTGAAGCTCTGTGGCTCGTGATGGGCGTGAACGATGAAATAGCGCACGCGGTGCTCAGCCGCCGCGCAGCATGCGGCCGGCGAAGGCGCCGGTATGCTCGCCGCCTTGCATGAACCGCTGGCCGTTGACGAAGGTCTCGCGATAACCGTTGGCGCGCTGTACGTAGCGGCCTGCGCCCGCCGGGAAGTCGTGCACGAACTCCGGCCCGTTCAGCCGCATGCCGTCGAAGTCGATGACGTTGACGTCGGCGTAGGCGCCGGGCCGCAGCACACCGCGGTCGGTGATCCCGAACAGCGCCGCCGGCTCTCCGGTCAGCTTGTGGATCGCGGTCTCGATGTCGAACCGGCCGCGCTCCCGAACCCAGTAGGTCAGGAAGTAGGTAGGCAGGCTGGCGTCCATGATCTGGCCGCAATGCGCGCCGCTGTCGCCCAGCCCCAGCACCACGTTCGGGTCGGTCAGCATGCGCTCGACCGCGCCGAGGTCCGGGTTCAGGAACGGGTAGTTGAACAGCGTCATGCCGCCTTCGCCCAGCGACAGTTCGATGAACGCGTCCGGCGGGTTGGTGTTCAACCGCGCCGCATGCGCCGCCAGGCTGTCTGCGGCAGCGTGGTCGTAGCGTGGGTTGTCGCGCGACAGGACGTAGAGGTCGGACCAGTTCATCGGCGGCATGTCTTCCAGCGACTGCCGCACCATCTCGGCCCGGTACTCCGCGTCGCGCAGCTTCGCCAGCTTCTCCTCGACCGGCATCCCGCGCAGCGCCCGCCACGCCGGCGCGCGATCGAACGGGG
>CAZVLI010000580.1:0-3302 GCA_964627965.1 uncultured Rhodospirillales bacterium | reverse complement strand
GCGGCGCATCTACTCGACCTTCAAGTTCTTCCTCTACACGCTGGTCGGCTCGGTGCTGCTGCTGCTGGCCGTCATCTACATGTACTTCCAGGCCGGGACGACCGACATCCCGACCCTGATGGCGCACGACTTCGCGCCGGAGGCACAAACCTGGCTCTGGCTTGCCATGTTCGCCTCCTTCGCGGTGAAGGTGCCGATGTGGCCGGTGCACACCTGGCTGCCCGACGCCCACGTCGAGGCGCCGACGGCCGGTTCGGTGATCCTGGCCGGCGTGCTCTTGAAGATGGGCGGCTACGGCCTGATCCGCTTCTCCATTCCGATGCTGCCGCTCGCCAGCGAGTACTTCGTCCCGCTGGTGTTCGGTCTGTCGGCTGTCGCGGTGGTCTACACCTCGTTGGTCGCCCTCATGCAGGACGACATGAAAAAGCTCATCGCCTACTCGTCGGTGGCGCACATGGGCTTCGTCACCGTCGGCCTGTTCACGTTCAACCAGCAGGGCATCGAGGGCGGCATCTTCCAGATGCTGAGCCACGGCATCGTCTCCGCCGCGCTGTTCCTGTGCGTCGGCGTGGTCTACGACCGTATCCACTCTCGCGAGATCAGCCGCTATGGCGGCCTCGTACATCGCATGCCGATGTACGCCTTCGTCTTCATGGTCTTCACCATGGCCTCGGTCGGCCTGCCGGGCACGGCCGGCTTTGTCGGCGAGATCCTGGTCCTGATTGGCGCCTTCCAGGCCGATACCTGGGTCGCCTTCCTGATCGCCACCGGCCTGATCCTGGGCGCGGCCTACATGCTGTGGCTGTACCGCCGGGTCATCTTCGGCGAGCTGACTAAGGAAGACCTGAAGAACATCCTCGACCTCGACCGGCGTGAGATCGCAGTGTTCGCGCCACTGGTCGCCCTGGCGATCCTGATGGGCGTCTGGCCGGATCCGTTCCTGAACGTGATGCACGGCTCGGTCGAGAAATTGATCAGCGACTACCACGCCGCGCTCGACGCGGCGCAGGCCGTGACCACGGCGTCGCGGTAGGAGAGGGCGACGATGCACGCGCACATCTACACCCTGGCGCTGCCCGAGATCGTGCTCGCCTGCGCCGCCATGGCGCTGCTCATGGTCGGCGTCTTCAAGAACGACTCGACGCGCCTCGTGGGCTGGCTCGCCGTCGTCGCGCTGGCGGTCGTCGCCGCGCTGGTCCTGCAACTGCCGGACGAGCGCCAGACCACTTTCGCCGGCATGTTCGTCAACGACCCGATGGCCAAGTTCGCCAAGGTGCTGATCCTGGTCGGCACGGCGGCGGCGCTGATCGTGTCGCTGAACTACATCGCGCGCGAGAACATGAACCGGTTCGAGTATCCGGTCCTGTTCCTGCTGGCCGCGCTCGGCATGCTGATGATGGTCTCCGCCAACGACCTCATCGCGCTCTACATGGGCATCGAGGTGCAGAGCTTGGCGCTCTACGTTGTCGCCGCCTTCCGGCGCGAGAGCCGGCGCAGTTCGGAGGCCGGCCTGAAGTACTTCGTCCTTGGCGCGCTCAGCTCCGGCATGATGCTGTACGGCTGCTCGCTGATCTATGGCTTCACCGGCACGACGTCCTTCGAGGGCATCCATGCCTCGATCGGCGACATCGAGCGTGCCGGCCTCGGCCTGCTCGCCGGCATCGTGTTCCTGACCGCGGGCCTGGCCTTCAAGGTCTCGGCCGTGCCGTTCCACATGTGGACGCCGGACGTCTACGAGGGCGCGCCGACGCCGGTCACCGCTTTCTTCGCCGTCGCGCCGAAGATCGCCGCGCTGGTGCTGTTCATGCGCGCGATGATCGTGCCGTTCGGCGAGATCACGGCCGACTGGCAGCAGATCATCACCTTCATCTCCATCGCCTCGATGCTGCTCGGCGCCTTCGCCGCCATCGGCCAGCGCAACATCAAGCGGCTGATGGCCTACAGCTCCATCGGCCACGTCGGCTACGCCCTGATCGGTCTTGCCGCCGGCACGCCGGAAGGCGTGCGTGGCGTGCTCGTCTACATGGCGATCTATCTGGCGATGAATGTCGGCGCCTTCGGCGTGATCCTGTGCATGCGCCGCCGCACGGGCATGGAAGAGGACATCGGCCAGCTCGCCGGCCTGTCGCGTACTTCGCCGATGCTGGCGCTGGCGCTCGGCATCTTCATGTTCTCGATGGCCGGCATCCCGCCGCTGGCCGGCTTCTTCGGCAAGCTCTACGTCTTCATGGCCGCCGTGAACGCCGAGCTCTACGTGCTCGCGGTCGTTGGCGTGCTCACCAGCGTGGTCGGCGCCTTCTACTACCTGCGCATCGTCAAGGTGATGTACTTCGACGAGCCGGCCGAGCCGTTCGAGCCGGTGCCGGGGATCGAGATGAAGGTGGTGCTGACGGTCTGCGCCGTCTTCGTGATGTTCTTCATCCTGTATCCGGCGCCGCTGCTGACCGGGGCCGAGGCCGCGGCCGTCGCGCTCTGGCCGAGCTGACGGGATCGGGTTGGCCTTCCTTCGCGTTCACCAGTTCGACGCCGTCGCCAGCACAAACGACGAGGCCAAGCGGCTTGCCGCCGAGGGCGCGCCGGAAGGCACCTGGGTCGTCGCGACCGAGCAGACCGGCGGGCGCGGCCGTCGCGGCCGGGCCTGGTCCTCGCCGCCGGGCAATCTCTACAGCTCGCTGATCGTCCGTCCCGAGGGGCCGATTGCCGCCATGACGGCGCTCAGCTTTGTCGCCGCCGTCGCGGTGGGCGAGGCGTTGCTGACGCTCGATAGCGCGCTGCCCCTCGCCTACAAGTGGCCGAACGACGTGCTCGTTGGCGGCCGCAAGGTCTGCGGCATCCTGCTCGAGTCCGGCGGCAGTCCGCCATGGGTCGTCATCGGTATCGGCCTCAACGTCGCCCATCATCCCGACGACACCGAGCGGCCGGCCACGTCGCTCGTCGCGGCCGGTCTCAACGCGTCGTTGGCGGCGGTGCGGGATTCGCTGGGTCGCGCGCTGGAGAACACCTACCTGCGCTGGCGCGATCAAGGTTTCGATCCGGTCCGACAGGCCTGGCTGGCCCGCGCGATCGGCCTCGGGCGGCCGATCGTGGTCCGCCTGCCGGATCGCGAGTTGCAGGGCGTGTTCGCCGCGCTCGCCGACGATGGCGCCCTGCTGCTCGACCAGTCCGACGGCCAGCGCCGGCGCATCGACGCCGGCGACGTTTTCCTGCCGGCCAGCGCATGAGCAACAAGAAAAACGACGACGGTCTGCTGTTCCTGCCGCTCGGCGGGTCCGGCGAGATCGGCATGAACCTCAACCTCTACG
>CAZVLI010000579.1:0-3304 GCA_964627965.1 uncultured Rhodospirillales bacterium | reverse complement strand
TCATCACCGGGCGCAATGTCTCGTGGAAGCCGATGGGCGGCGGCGACGGACACGTCCTGCTGGCGACCGACGAGACGCTCGGCACCATGGGCTTCAACGACTGCGGCACCGACCCCGACGGTCGCATCTACGTCGGCTCGCTCTGCTTCAAGCCGGTCGGACCGGGCGCCGGCGATCCGAAGCCCGGCTTCCTGCACATGATCGACCTGGACGGCTCGGCGCGGCTGCTGGCGCGCGACATCCAGCTCACCAACGGCCTCGGCGTCAGCCCGTCCGGCGATCGGCTGTTCCACTCCGACACTGGCACCGGTCAGGTCTGGGCCTATGACCGTGCGCCCGACGGCGGCGTCGGCCCGCGCCGGCCCTTCGCCAAGCTCGGTGAGAATGGACGCCCGGACGGCCTGGCGATGGGCGCCGACGGCTCGGTCTGGGTCGGCGACGCCGAGGGCGGACTGGCCTGGGGCTTCGAACCGGATGGCAGCTTGCGGACCAAGCTGGACGTGCCGCTGCCGATGGTGACGTCGCTCTGCTTCGGCGGCGACGACCTGAAGACGCTCTACGTCGTCACCGGCAGCCGTGGCGCCGACCGCGACAACGCCGGCACGATCTACGCCACCGACGCCGGCGTCGCCGGCCTGCCGGTGCCGCCAGCGAAGGTGAAGTTGCCAGGCTAGGCTGCGCGCGACAGCACGCCGACGACCCTAAGATGGGCCGCGTCCCGCGGCGCGCGGCCTAGTTCTCGACCAGGATCTGCACGCGGTGCGCGGCGAAGCGGGCCAGGCCGTACTCGCACGGATGGCCGTCGGGGTCGACGTTCAGGCTCTCCGCCACCAGGATCGGGCGCGTCTTCGGCATCTGCAGCAGGTCCGCCTCGCCCGCCTCCGGCAACCGGGCGGAGACCCGTGTGCGCTTGCGCGTGTAGTCGTGCAGGCCGCAGTGGCGCAACGCCAACGTCAATGACTCGGTTCGCTCGTAGGCGTCGATCAGCCCGGGGAAGCGCTGGGCGTCGAAATAGTGCGCGCCGACGCTGACCGGCATGCCGTCGACCTCGCCGACCGTCTCGATAAGCAACACCGGCGCCCCTTCGGCCAGGTCAAGTTCGGCGGCGATGGCGGCGTCGGCCGGCAACACCAGCGTGCGCAGCAGCCGTCCGCCCGGTCGGCGGTTCAGCGCCTGCATGTTGGCGGAGAAGCGCGTGCGCTTGCTGAGCGCATAGTCCAGTACGTCCTCGCGGACGAAGGTGCCGCGCCCCTGCTCGACCCGGATCATCCCCCGGTCGGCCAGGGTGGCCAGCGCCCGACGCACCGTGTGGCGGTTCACCTGGAAACGCTTGGCGAGTTCGGCCTCGGTCGGCAAACGCGCGCCGGCCGCGAACACACCCTGCTCGATCTCGTCCGCCAGGCGCCGCTCGATCTGGCGCCACAACGCGATGCCGTCGCCCCGGGCGAGGCGGCTCTGTGGACGGGGATCACCGGCGGGCGGCTGCAAACTCACCGCAACATGCCTCCTGTAGGGTTGCCATCGTCTCGCGGCCATTGTACAAGAATAAATATGGATGTCTAGACATCCGGTCTTATTGATCCAATCATCGTTGCCGGGACAGGGCATGGCCGCATCCGACGCCGAACGAGAAGCCGCCACCGACACGGAGGCGGACGCAAGCCGAGCGGCGTGGATGGGCACGCTGGCCAAGGCCAAACCCGCCGAATTGGCCGCGCGCTGGGCGGCACTCTGCGCCGAACTCCCCGACGAACCGGAATGGCGGCTATTGCGCGGCCCGGAGACCGGCATGGTCATGGTGCGCGGCCGCGCCGGCGGCGACGGCCAGGCCTTCAACCTCGGCGAGATGACCGTGACCCGCTGCACCGTACGGCTGAACGACGGCGCCGTCGGCCACGCCTATGTTGCCGGTCGCGACGGCCGCCATGCCGAGATCGCCGCCGCCGTCGACGCGTTGATGCTGGATGGCCGCCGCGCCACCGCCGAGGCGATCGTTGTCCGCCCCCTGGCAGAGGCCCAGGCCGCGCGCCGCGACCTCGCCGCGCGCCAGGCCAACGCCACCAAGGTCGAGTTCTTCACGCTGGTCAGGGGCGAGGACTGATGGGCGCCGCCGATATCGACTTCCGCGACCTGGCGCCCGGCTTCGCCGACCCGGTGCTGGAGAGCCAGCAGAGCTTTCGACTGGTACTGCAGGCCATGGCCGAGCCGGGCCGCCTGGTTCCGATGCGCCCGGACCTGAGCCCGCCCACACCGCTGCGGCCCACCACGGCCGCTGTCGCATTGACTCTGGTCGACTACGACACCCCGGTATGGCTCGGCGACGCCGATGCCGCCGTCGTCGACTGGCTGCGCTTTCACACCGGCTGCCCGGTCACCGAAGACCCGGCCGCCGCGGCTTTCGCCATCGCGCTCGGCGATTGGCCGGCACTGGACACCCTGCCCGCCGGTACCGATGCCTATCCCGATCGTTCCGCGACGCTGATTGCGCAGGTCGAGAGCCTGACTGGTAGCGGCCTCCACTTGAGCGGCCCCGGCATCGAGAGCACCCGCGACTTCGGCTTCGCGCCGATGCCCGACGACTTCATCGCCGCGTGGAAAGCCAACGCCCGGCTGTTCCCGCGCGGCGTCGACCTGATCCTGTGCGACGGCGAGCGGGTCGCGGCGCTGCCGCGCACCTGCGCCGTGCAACCAGCGGAGTAAGACGATGTATGTCGCGGTGAAAGGCGGCGAGCAGGCCATCGAGAATTCGCAGGCCTTGCTGGCGGCGGAACGGCGCGGCGACCCGGCCGTGCCCGAACTCACCCTCGAGCAAATCAAGGAACAGATGACGCTCGCGGTCGACCGGGTGATGACCGAGGGCTCGCTCTACGACCGCGACCTGGCGGCGCTAGCGATCAAGCAGGCGCGCGGCGATCTGGTCGAGGCGATCTTCCTACTGCGCGCCTATCGCACCACCCTGCCCCGCTTTGGCGCCACCGAGCCCATCGCCACCGACGAGATGTCGATCCGCCGGCGTATCTCGGCCGCGTTCAAGGATCTTCCCGGCGGCCAGGTCCTGGGCCCGTCCTTCGACTACACCCACCGCCTGCTCGACTTCGCGCTGGCCGCCGGCACGCCGCTGCCCGAGGCACCGACCGCGCCGGAACCGACCGACCCGGCGATGCCCCGCGTCACCGACCTGCTGAACCGCGAGGGCCTGATCGAGCGCGAGCGCCACGACGATGACGCCGCGCCCGGCGACCTGACCCGTGACCCGATCAGCTTCCCGGCCGACCGCGACCTGCGGCTGCAATCGCTGGCACGC
>CAZVLI010000578.1:0-3304 GCA_964627965.1 uncultured Rhodospirillales bacterium | reverse complement strand
GGGCGCGGAGATCGGCATCTCCACCGGCCGGCTGCACGCGCGCGGCCCGGTCGGGGCGCAGGAGCTGACCACGATCAAGTACATCGTGCGCGGCAGCGGTCAGACCCGGCCCTGATCGGCGTCGATGGCGCGGCGTCGCGTCGGGCTGCTCGGCGGCTCGTTCAACCCGGCCCACGACGGGCATCGGCACGTCAGCCTGTGGGCGCTGCGCGCGTTGCGGCTGGATCAGGTGTGGTGGCTGGTCTCGCCGCAGAACCCGCTGAAGTCGGCCACGGGCATGGCACCACTGGCCCAGCGCATGGCCAGCGCGCGCGAGGTGGCAAGGCATCCCTCGATCCGGGTGACCGACATCGAGCAACGCCTGGGCACGCGATACACGGTCGACACCGTCGCGGCCTTGCAACGGCGGCACCGCGACATCAATTTTGTCTGGCTGATGGGCGCCGACATCCTGGTGCAGTTGCCGCGCTGGCGGCGCTGGACCGACCTGGTCGACATGGTGCCGATGGCCGTGCTCGACCGACCGGGATATGCCTACCCGGCGCTGGCCGGTCAGGCGGCGCAGTATTTGCGCCACAATCGGGTTGCGAAAGCCGGAAAACTGACCTCGACTCCGCCGCCAGCCTGGGTTTTTCTGTGGGGGCGCAGACACGGCGCCTCGGCCACCGCGATCCGGGCCGGCGAGCCGGGCCGCCAGACATTATGACATCACGGCGATAGACAGCCTGTTGGCAAACCTGTTAGCAAACGAATCGCAAGGAACGGTTATGAGGCCGGGACACCGTCAGAGCCCGCCTCGCGAGCACGGAGCATGACGCCATAAAGACCGTAGCCGGGGCTGACCTCAAGCAGTTGCAAACGCTCATCCTGAAGTCGCTGGACGACGACAAGGCGGAAGACGTCGTCAACATCGACCTGGAGGGCAAGACCTCCATCGCCGACGCCATGATCATCGCCAACGGCCGGTCGTCCCGACAGGTCGCGGCGATCGCCGATCATCTCGTGCGCAAGATCAAGGAAGCCGGGTACGGCACCGCGCAGGTCGAGGGCCTGCCGCAGGCCGACTGGGTCCTGATCGACGCCGGCGACGTGATCGTGCACGTGTTCCGCCCGGAAGTGCGCGAGTTCTACAATCTGGAAAAGATGTGGTCGGTGCACATGCCGGAGCACGCCGCCGCGATCTGAGCCGGCGATGCACCTCGCCGTCATCGCCATCGGCCGCTGGCGCCGCGACGCGCCGGAGGCGGCGCTATTCGCCGACTATGCCGGCCGCTTGCCCTGGCCGGTCGATCTCGTGGAACTGGTCGAGCGGCGCAAGCTGCCACCCGCCGAACTGAAGGCGGCCGAGGCCGCGCTGATCGAGAAGCGCCTGCCGCCGCGCGCCGTCGTGGTGGCGCTGGACGGTGGCGGCAAGGCGCTGTCCAGCGAAGCTCTCGCCCGAAAACTTGGCACCTGGATCGAGGCCGGCGAACTGGCCTGCGTCATCGGCGGCGCGGAGGGCCTGGACCGGTCGATTCTCGATCGTGCCGAAACCGTCTGGTCGCTGGGGCCTGCCACATGGCCACACATGCTGGTCCGACCGATGCTGGCGGAGCAAATCTACCGTGCGCACAGCATCTTGACCGGTCACCCCTACCACCGCGGTTGAGCCGGTTTACGTTTTGTGGCACGGCTTACGCTATGTCTAGGACGGCACCAGCCCGCTCCCCCACCCGGCCACCCACTAGGATACTGGCGTTGGGTGGCCGGGTGGGGGAGCGGGCTGGTGCGATTCCGCGTCAGCGGAAACTGGACTAGAGTCCGGCCGTCACAATTGTTCCGCATTTGTTGCTGAAGGTTCCTGGATGAACTCGACCCCGCGCCCCGTCGTCCTGTGCATTCTCGACGGTTGGGGCTATCGCGAGGCGGCGGCCGACAATGCCATCGCCAGCGGCCGGACCCCGACCTGGGATCGCTGGTGGCAAGAGCGCCCCCGCGCCTTCCTGAAGACGTCGGCCGGCGACGTCGGCCTGCCCGCCGGCCAGATGGGCAATTCGGAAGTCGGGCACCAGAATATCGGCGCCGGCCGCGTCGTGCTGCAGGACCTGCCGCGCATCGACAAGGCGGTCGAGGACGGCAGCCTGGCGGCCAATCCGGCGCTCACGGACTTCGTCGACGCGCTCAAGGCGTCCGGCGGTACGTGTCACCTGATGGGGCTGGTTTCGCCCGGCGGCGTGCATGCGCACCAGGACCATATCGCGGCGCTGGCCCGCACGGTCGCGGCGGCCGGCGTGCCGGTGCGCGTCCATGCGCTGCTCGACGGCCGCGACACACCGCCGAAGAGCGGCGCCGACTACGTCTCGACGTTCGAGCAGGCGATCGACGGCAGCGGCGCCCGCATCGCCACGGTGATCGGCCGCTACTGGGCCATGGACCGCGATAAACGCTGGGAGCGTGTCAGCCGCGCCTACGACGCCATCGTCGAGGGCAAGGGCGCGACGGCCGACGGCGCCGCCCAGGCCATCGCACAGGCCTATGCCGCCGACCAGACCGACGAATTCGTCGACCCGACCGTGATCGGCGGTTACGCCGGCATGAAGGACGGCGATGGCGTACTGATGGCCAACTTCCGGGCCGACCGGGCGCGCGAGATCCTGACCGCCCTGCTCGACCCGGCTTTCGACGGTTTCGCGCGGCCGCGTGTCGTGAGCTTCGCGGCGCAGCTGGGCATGGTGTCCTACTCGGCGGCGCTGGACGAACTGATCCCGTCGATGTTCCCGCCGGAGAAGCTGGCCGACACGCTGGGCGAAGTGGTCGCCAAGGCGGGTCGCAAGCAGCTTCGCATCGCCGAGACCGAGAAGTACGCCCACGTCACCTTCTTCCTGAATGGCGGCGAAGAGCGGGTGTTCGACGGCGAGGAGCGCATCCTGGTGCCCTCGCCCAAGGTCGCGACCTATGACCTGCAGCCGGAGATGTCGGCGCCGGAGGTCACCGACCGGCTGGTCGAGGCGATCACGGGCGGCACGTTCGACCTGATTGTGGTGAACTATGCCAATCCCGACATGGTCGGCCACACCGGCAAGATGGACGCGGCGTTGCAGGCCGTGGCCACCGTCGACAACGCCCTGGCGCGGCTGGAAGCGGCGCTGGCCGAGGTCGGCGGCGTGATGCTGGTGACCGCCGATCACGGTAATATCGAGCAGATGACCGACGACGGCGGCCCGCACACCGCGCACACCACCAACCCGGTGCCGCTGGTTCTGGTTGGCAACGACGCCAAGGGCCTCGGTGACGGACGTCTGGCCGACCTGGCCCCGACACTGCT
>CAZVLI010000577.1:0-3316 GCA_964627965.1 uncultured Rhodospirillales bacterium | reverse complement strand
GTCGAAGGCACGCTCGACTTCCTCGGGATAGAGCTTGTAGCCGCCGGTCTTGATCACGTCCTTGGCGCGGCCGAGCAGGAACAGCCGACCCTGCTCGTCGATGCGGCCGACGTCGCCGGTGTCGTGCCAGGCGTCCGGCGGGTGCGGGATGTATTCGCCCTGATCCACGAGGCCGCACAGCATGTGCGGGCCGCGCAGCATGATCTCGCCGTCGTCGGCCAGCCGCACCTCCACGCCGGACGCCGGCCAGCCCAGACACACGCCTTCGGACAGATCGGCCTCGGCGTACCAGGCATCGCACGCGTCGGGCGGTAGCACGGTGATCGGGTTGGTGATCTCCGACTTGCCGTAGGTCACCCGCACCACCGGTCCGAAGATCGCCCGCGCCCGCTGGTAGAGCGGCGGCAGCAGCGTCGAGGTACCAGTGTAGACCACCTTTACGTGGTCATAGCGCCGGCCTTCCAGCGCGTTGCACAGGCGGTTCAGCACCGTCGGTGGCGCGAACACGGCATCCACGGCCTTGGCGTCGAGCAGGCCGCGCACCGCGTCGGTATCGACACCGGCGTGCAGCTCGATGCTCGCGCCATGGTCGAGGTAGGCATAGGTGGTCAGCGAGGCGCCGTGCGTGAACGGCGTCATCAGCAGGACGCGGTCGGCGGCGCCCGGCGTGAACGGCAGGTTGGCACGCAACATCTGGTTGGCGACCCAGCGGCCACCGTGGTTGGTCAGGATCGCCTTCGGCCGTCCCGTCGTCCCCGAAGTGAAGCCGATGCGACCGAGCGCGGCGCCCGGCACTGGTGCGGCATGTCCCGGCGTGCCGGGCGCGATGTCGTCCACCGTCAGCACAGTGACGTCTCGGCCGGCGAAGTCGTCGCGCCGGGTTGCGTCGGTGATGACGATCCTCGCCTCCGACAGGTAGAGGCACCAGTCCAGGTCGTCGGCGCCCAGGTTCGGGTCCAGCGGTACCTCGGCGGCGCCGGACAGGATCGTGCCGTAGCCGGCCCAGACGGCTTCTCTTGAGTTACGCAGGCATGTCGCCACCGGCATGCTCGGGGTGACACCGAGCTCGGCCAGCCGCGCCGCGACGCCGAAGGCGCGGGCGATAAGCTCCGCGTAGGTCATGGTACCGGCCGGCGTGCTCACCGCCACGCGCGGCCCGAAGCGAAGCGCGAGCTGGTGGTAGTGGTCGGCCCAGGGCACGTGATCGATGGTGCCAGGGCGGGTAGCTTGCGGCGGTGGCAGCGGCAACGACGGGCTCGCTCGGTGTTTGAACTCCTCCCTTCTTGCTCTAGCGTCGGAACGGGTCAAGAGGAGCAGACAGTTGAACGATTCCCAGCCGCTGGCCGGCATCACCGTCATCGAGTTGTGTCATTCGGTCGCCGGACCGTTCGGCGGCCAGGTTCTGGCGGATCTCGGCGCCGAGGTGATCAAGGTCGAAAGCCCGAAGGGCGGCGATTATGCCCGCGGCTGGGGGCCGCCCTTCTGGCACGATCAGGCGGCGGCGTTCCTGTCGCTCAACCGGAACAAGAAGGGCGTCACGGTCGACTTCCGCGACGACGGCCAGCTACGGGCATTGAAGGACCTGATCGTCGAACGTGCCGACGTGGTGCTGCAGAACCACCGGCCCGGCTCCATCGAACAGTACGGGCTGGACGGCGAGGCGTTGCTGAAGGCCAAGCCGAGTCTCGTCTATTGCAACCTCGGTGCCTTCGGCACCGAGGGGCCGAAGAAGGACAAGCCCGGCTACGACCCGCTGATGCAGGCCTGTGGCGGCATCATGAGCGTGACCGGCACGGGCGATGGCGAACCGGTGCGCGTCGGTTCGTCGATCGTCGATATCGGCTCGGGTATGTGGCTGGTGATCGGTGTGCTCGCGGCGCTGTTCCGGCGGGCCGAGACCGGCAAGGGCTGCATCGTCGATACCTCGCTCTACGAGACGGCGTTGACCTGGATGTGCAACCACATCGCCGGCTACCTGGCCAGCGGCGACATCCGCAAGCCGCGCGGCTCCGGCATTGCGGAGATCGTTCCGCATCAAGCCTTCCCGACGTCGGACGGTCACGTGATGGTGGCGGCCGGCAATGACGGGCTGTTCGCCCGGCTCGTCGGTGCGCTCGGCCATCCGGAGTGGGCCGAGGACGAGCGCTTCGCCTCCAACAGCGCGCGGATCGTCAACCGCGACGCGATCATCGGGTTGCTGACAGCGGAGTTCCAGGCCAAGCCGACGGCACAGTGGCTGGAACGGCTCGATGCCGTGGGCGTGCCGTCCGCGCCGTTGCAGGCGGTCGACAAGGTGGTCGCCGACCCGCAGACCGAGGCGGTCGGTATCATCCAGCAGGCGCCGGACAGCGACGTGCGGCTGGTCGGCGTACCGCTCAGCTTCGATGGCGTGCGGCCGCCGCTCTACCGTTCGCCGCCCCGCCACGGGCAGCACAACGAGGAGGTCTTCGGGCGCTAGTAGTGCCCGACCCAGAGCGCCGCCAGCAGCGCGGCGATCGGCGGCAGGGCGATGGAGATCACCATCCGGAACAGCACGAAGCGCCAGCCCAGCATCGGCCACTCGAAAGCCAGGATGCGGTGGAAGGCGTAGACCGACCAGGCGGTGAGCAGGGCCACCGTCTGGGCGGTGCCGGCGCCGGCCTGCGTCACCGAGATCACCACGGGGAAGGTCACCATCGGCCCGCCCGGCAGCAGGCCGCCCAGCACCGTGGCAAGCGCGATGCCGGCCAGACCCGAGTCCTGACCCAGAATTAGGGCCACGAAGTCGCGCGGCAGCAGGGCGCCGAGGAAACCGGCGGCCAGGATCGCCAGCGGCAGGCGCGCGGCCATCGGCTTGATGAAGTCGAGCGTGCTCGTCAACGCCGGGCGGTGCGCGGCCGGCTTGTAGCGGGCGGCGTAGGCAACAATGGCCAGCGTGATGACCCAGACGGTAATGGCGGCGGCGAGCATCCTAGTCGTCGTCCTCCGGCGACCAGGGGCTGAGCCAGCGGATCAGGGCGCGCGCCGCGATGCCGGCGATGATCGGCAGTGGCACCGACACGGCTAGGCGCAGCAGCGCCAGATCGGGCCCGAGCAGCGGCAGTTCCCACTGCACCAGCCGATGCAGGCCGAGAACGGACCAGGCAGTCAGGTAGGTCACGCAACTGCCGATATCCGCGCCGCTGCGCGCCAGGGCGACAACCAGCGCAAAGGAGGCGAACGGGCCGCCCGGGGTCGCCGCGCCGGCGGCGGTCGCCAGCAGGATGCCGCGCAGGCCGGACTTGGCGCCGAGCCATCGCGCCACGCGGTCCTGCGGCAGCAGCGCCTGCGAGTAGCC
>CAZVLI010000576.1:0-3316 GCA_964627965.1 uncultured Rhodospirillales bacterium | reverse complement strand
ATCGATGGCGGCGCTTGGCGCCTACCAAAACTGGCTATGCAAAACCTACGCCGCCATTGATGTATCCTAATATTTCAATGACTAAAGCGAAAAGCGGCACACGTAGCGGGCACCAAATGTAAAGCTGACCGACACTTCGGGGGCGGCGATCAAAGCTCGGTATCGCCCTTCAGCATCCGCTGCATCACGGTGCGCTTCAGGATCTCGTTGGTGCCATCGGCGACGTTGACCATCCGCAGGCGCGTCCACGCCTCGGTCAGCCCCACCTCGTTGGTGAAGCCCATGGCGCCGTGTGCCTGCATCGCCCGGTCTACGGCGCGCACGCCGGCCTGCACCGCATAGGCCTTGGCCATCGACAGCTCCTTCACCGCCCGCTCGCCCCGGTCGAGCAGCGTGGCGGCGTTCAGACCCATCAGGTGCGCGGCGTGCAACTCCATGGCGCTGTCGGCCAGCGGGAAGGTCACGCCCTGGTATTCCGAGATCGTGTTGCCGAAGGCGGTACGCTGCTTCGCCCACTCCAACGCCAGCTCCAGCGCCCAGCGGCCGTAGCCGACGGCGCGTGCGGCGTTGTAGATGCGCCCGAGCGACACACCGTAGAGCGCCGCCGCGAAGCCCTGGTTGACCTCGCCGACGACCTGCCACGGCTCGACCCGCAGGCCCTCGAAGCGCAGCTCGGCCTCGTCGCCCCCGATATGGCCGAACATCTTCACCACCCGTTGCACCTCGAATCCCGGCGCGTCGGTCGGCACCAGGAAGGCGGTGATGCCGCGCTTTTCCGGATCGGTGACGGCGAACAGGATGCAGAAGTCGGCAATCGGCGCGTTCGAGGTCCAGATCTTGCGGCCTTCGATCACCCAGCCGTCGCCGTCCGGCACCGCGCGGGTGCGGATACGGCTGGCATCGGAACCGGCATCGGGTTCCGACAGGCCGAAGCACATCGACTTCGTCCCGGCCATCAGCGGCGCCAGGATCTCGTCGCGTGCCCGATCGGTGAGTTTCTCCAGCAGCCGGCTCGGCCCGAAGGCCCAGTGCGACAGCGCGTAGATGCAGAGCTGGTTCTGCGGGCCGCACAGGTGGAACAGCGCCTGCCAGCCGGCGAAATACGCCAGGTGCCCGAGCCCGCCGCCGCCGAGCGATTCCGGCGTGCACATCTGGTAGAAGCCGGCCTCCGACGCGGCCTGGCGCACCTCGGCGATCAGCGCGCGGACCTTTGCCGACGGACGGCCGGTCTCGTCGTAGTACTGGCGTGGATCCTCGAACAGGTCGTGGTTCGCCGCGTGGCGCGGCAGGATCTCCTTGCGCGCGAAGGCGACCAGTCCGTCGCGCGCGGCAGCCACGTCTTCCGGCAGATCGAACGCGATGGCCGACATCCCTAACTCCTTCGTGCCAAGGCCAGGCCGAGCCCGGCCCCGATCAGCAAACCGCCCGTGACCCGGTTCGCCAGCCGCCCGAAGCGGATCAACGCCGGTCGCAGCCAGCCGGCCAGTAGCGCCCAGCCGCCATCGACCACCAGCGCCAGCACGAAGCCGGTGCCGGCCAGAATGGCCAACTGCGCGCCGATGTTCCCGGCGGGATCGACAAACTGCGGCAGGAAGGCCGCATAGAACAGCAGCGTCTTCGGGTTGGCGATGGAGACCGCCAGCCCGCGCCGCAACATCCGGCCCAGCGGCAGCTTGGCCGCCGGCGCGTTGAGGTCGGGCGCCGGCGCCCGCCACTGCTGCCACCCCGCATAGAGCAGGTAGGCGACGCCGGCCCAGCGCAGCCACTCGAACCAGTCGGCCAGCGCGACCAGCAGCGCGGTCATGCCGAAACCGACCAAGGCCAACTGCACCGCGATCGAGATCGACGTCCCCGCCACCGTCGCCAGCCCGCAACGCGTGCCGTAGGCCACGGCATTCGCCACCACCACCGCGACGTTGGGGCCGGGAATGACGAGCAGCAGCACGAACGCGGCACAGAAGGCTGCGTAAAGCTCGAAGCTCACGCGCCGACTTCCTCGCCCATATGCGACAGCACGCCGTGGCCATTGTGGTAGCCGATGTAGACCGGCTCGTCGCCGCCGAGCAGCAGAAGCACCGCGCTCAACTGGTCCTCGGGCAGCGACACGTAGAGCACGCCGTCGCGCATCTGGTCCTCCGGAAAGGCCTGGCCCGGACGGTAGAAGTTCACCTTCGCCTTCTCGTCGTCGGCGCCGCGCAGCACGATCTGCGCCCGGATCGGGAACGCCGACGCGCCCTGACCGACCAGCGTGACCTTGCTCTTGGCGACGCGGAAACGGATCGAATCCTCAGCCATGCTTCTCCAGCGCCTCCTTGCGCGAACGTTCGAATACTGGACGGAAGTCGTAGGTCGGGTAGAACTCAGTGTCGAACGCGCCCCAGGCGTTGCGCTCGATCGCCAGGTTGACCTCGCGCAGCTTCGCCGCCGGCACCGACAGCGTGACCACCTGACCGATCCCCATCATCACGTACCATGAGACCACGTCGACGCCTTCGGGCGGGAACTTCGCCCAGAAGCCGGTCGCGTCGAGCTTCTCGTTGATCTCGGCCAGGTTCTTGTCCTGCTGGTGCTTCAGCATGATGGTGAGCATCACGCGGTCGTCGGCCATGTCCCGTCTCCCTGTCGCGTCAGCCAGCCAGCGCCAGCCACATTCCCGCTAGAAACACGATCAGGCCCGGCAAGAGCAAGAGTCCGACATTGGCGCGCGCGCACGACACCAGCCACGGCCGCGCGACGACCCGCACCGGAATTCGCGCCACGGCGAAACCGGGCCGCGCCATCATCCGCGCCGCGTACGCCGCGACGGCCGGCCTGGGCGCCACCAGCGCCCGATAGAGCCCGACCGCACGCAGCCGCGCCAGGATCGCCGTCCACATCGCATCCGCGATTCCGAAGCGCGGGCCCGAGAGATATGGCCGGCCTTCGGCCAGATGCGTCTCGAGTTCGTCCAGCGCCGCCTCGACCGGAGGCAGCAGCGCTTCCGGCTCGGCCATCGCCACGCGCAGCCGCTCGTCGGCGGCCACGAGGTCGGAATACACGTCCGCGAGAGCCGGATGCCGCTCGGACAGGTCCTTGAACAAGGCGCCTCGTCGCGCCAGGCAACGGCGGGCCAGCCAGCCGGCGACACCGCCAAGCCCGACATAGGTCAGCGCCGTGATGGGCACCGTCCCGGCTAGCGCCAACCAGCGGCCGGCGCCGTCGTCGGTGAACTCATCGAGATAGTCGGCGATGGCGGCGACGGTATCGAGCGTGCGGGCCTTGTGCACCAAGGTCGGCAGCTTACCGGAGCGGTTCAGCCGCAGGTACCACGGCATCA
>CAZVLI010000575.1:0-3321 GCA_964627965.1 uncultured Rhodospirillales bacterium | reverse complement strand
CACCTGCATCGGTCCGATCAGCGAGGCGGCCAGCACCGCGTACGTCAGCGGCAGTTCGCGCTCATGCAGCAGCGGCAGCAGGTGCGTCACCACCATGCCGTGGTTCAGGTACAGCAGCGCGAAGGCCAGCGCGATGTACCAGAAAGCCGGCCGGCCGAGCGCGCCCCGCAACGCCGACACGCGCGACACGCCGGCATCCACGGCCTGTGGCCGGCTGTCGCCGGCGGCGCCGATCCAGAACAAGGGCGTGGCGACGAAGGCGATCAGCGCCGCGAAGGTCAAAGCGCTGGCACGCCATCCGAACGCGTCGGCGACGAAGTTGTTCACCGGGAAGGAAAGCGTGCCGGCGAAGCCCGCGACCAGCGTCACCAAGGTAATGGCGCGGCGCGCATCCTCGCCGCGCGTGCGCGTGAGGAAGGCGAAGCACGCCTCGTACAGCGCGCCGGCCATGAGCAGGCCGAGCACGATCCAGATCGCGAAGAAGTGCGTGCGGCTCTCCACGAAGGCCAGCGCCACCAGCAACGCCGCCGTGAGTGTCGAGCACACGGTCATCATGATCCGACCGTGGCCCAGGTCGATCAGTCGGCCGGCATAGGGCGCGGCAATGGCGGAGACGATCAGCGTCGTGGTGAAGCCCGCCGTCAGCTCAGTCTTCGACCAGCCGAGATCGCCTTCCCAGTGCGCCAGCAGCGCCGGGAACAGGTAATAGGTGCCGGCCCAGATCACCGTCTCGGCGATGGCCAGGCACCAGATGCGCCCGGAACGCGCGACCTGGCTGTAGCCGATATCGGTGGACGTCATGGCGTGAAGCAGCTCCGCCACGCATCCGAGCGTGCCGTCTCAGCAAGGTCAAGCGGGATTGCGCGCCGGTCGGCAATCCTCTAGATAAACAACTCAATGGTTTTTATTTCGACGAACGATGGCCGATACCGCTGACCGCATCCTGCACCTGCTGAAGACCCGTGGCCCGCAGACCGCGCAGGACATCGCACGACGCTTCTCGATCTCCACCGTCGCGGCGCGCAAGCAGCTCGGCGGCTTGCAGGACGGCGGCCTGGTCGTCTTCGAGGAGGAAAGCGTCGGCGTCGGGCGGCCGCGGCGAATCTGGTCGCTGAGCGACGCTGGCCATGACCGCTTTCCCGACGCGCACGAACATCTCAGCCTGGAGTTGATCGAGGCGGCGCGCGAAGCTTTCGGAGACGACGGCCTGGAACGCATGATCGCGACCCGCGAACGGGCCACGCTGGCGACCTATGCCGACGCGATGGCGGACTGCGAGGGACTGCGCGCGCGGGTGCGGAAGCTCACCGAGCTGCGCCGCCAGGAAGGCTACATGGCGGAGTGCCGGCCGGCCGGCGACGGCTTCCTGCTGGTCGAAAACCACTGCCCGATCTGCGCGGCGGCCAGCGTGTGCCAGGGGTTCTGTCGCGCCGAGCTGGAGATCTTTCAGGCGGTCCTTGGCCCGGACGTCGCGGTGGAGAGGACTGAACACATCCTGGCCGGCGCGCGTCGCTGCGCCTATCGCATCACGCCGCGATGACCGAGGCCGCCGCCGAGCGCGTTGCCTGGCGCGAGCTGTGGGGCGGCGGCCGGTTGCCACTGGTCATCGTGCTCTGCCTGGGCGTGTGGCTGCACGCGGCGGAGTCGTTGCTGATCGCGACGCTGATCCCGGCGGCGGTGGACGAGATCGGCGGCATCCACCTGGTGGCCTGGACCATCGCGCTCTACCTGCTGGGCTCGATCGTCGCCGGCGCCGTGGCCGGCCTCGCCTCGCTGCGCTTCGGCTTGCGGCGCACCTTCGTGTTCTCCGCGGTGCTCTATGCCGCCGGTTGCGTGCTGAGCGCGCTCGCACCCGACATGCCGACCCTGCTGGCCGGACGTGTGCCGCAAGGCCTCGGCGGCGGCGGCATGCTGGCGCTCACCTTCGTCGGCGTCGAGCGGCTGTTCGACAAGCGGCTGATGCCTCGCCTGATCGCGCTGATCTCGGCGGTCTGGGGTGCCTCCGCCTTTCTCGGGCCGCTGGTCGGCGGCCTTTTCGCCGAGATCGGGTTGTGGCGCTACGGGTTCTGGGCCTTCGCGGCGCAGGCTCTCGTGCTGGCCCCGGCGGTCTGGCTGATCCTGCCTGCCGACCACACGAGCCACGAGGCAGGCGGCCGGGCGCCATGGGGCCGGTTGGCGATCTTCGCCGCCGGCGCATTGGCCATCGCGGCGGCGGGCATCGAGGTTTCCGCGCTCGGTTCACCGATGCTGATCGCCGCCGGGGCCGCGCTGCTGGTCCTGTTCTTCGCCGCCGATGCGCGGGCCGGCGACGACCGGCTGTTTCCGGTCGGCGTGGTGCGGCTGTCCAACCCTGTCGGCGCGGGCTGCCTGATGGTGGTGCTGTTTGCCATGGCGACCGTCGCCTACACCGTCTACGGCCCGCTGCTCGGCAAGCTGATGCACGGCGCCAGCCCGCTGACCGTCGGCTACCTGGTGGCGCTTGAGTCGATCGCCTGGAGCGTCGCGGCCGTCGCTGTCTCCGGCCTGCGCGACGACGCGGCCGCGATCCGGATCGGCGCGATCATGCTGGCACTGTCGACCGTCGGCTTCTCCATCGCGGTGCCGTTCGGCTCGCTCCTGGCGGTGGTGCCGGCGCTGCTCCTCGCCGGCGGTGGGTTCGGTACGGCCTATGCCTTCGTCCTGGCGCGGGTGACGGCCGGCGCCCGTTCCGACGACAAGGACCGCGCGGCGGCGGCGCTGCCGACCCTGCAGCTTGCCGGCTACACCATCGCCTCGGCGGGGCTGGGAATCTTCGCCAACGGCGCCGGCCTCGATCAGGCGACACCCGAGGCGGCGCAACGCGCAGCTTTGTGGGTCTTCGCGGCCGGCGTGCCTGTCGGCCTGCTCGGCCTCGTCGCCGCCTGGCGACTGACCGCAGTGCGAGGCGGTGCTAGCATCGGGGCATGACGCCCTACACGCTCGATACGACAACCGCCAAGGTCCTGAGTGCGAACGCCGCCGCGTCGGAGGCCGCGCACGAACTGTCCCCGACCAGCAAGGCGGCCCTGGCCGACGCGGGGCTGCTGCGCCTGCTCGTTCCGCGCCGGGCGGGCGGCGAGGAAGCCGAGCTGGCGACGGCGCTCGCGGCGATGAGCGCGGTCGCCGAGGTCTGCCCGGCAGCGGGCTGGGTGATGATGGTTTCCACCGCCCACGACCTGGTGATGGGCGGCTTCCCGGAAGCGGCCCAGGACGAGGTCTACGGCGACGGACCGGACGATGTGTTTCCGGGCTCGCTGGCGACCACCGGCGGCCTGTCCGCGACCGACGGCGGCTGGCGGCTCA
>CAZVLI010000574.1:0-3335 GCA_964627965.1 uncultured Rhodospirillales bacterium | reverse complement strand
TACGCTCGACGAGGTCGAGTACTACCGCCACGGCGGCATCCTGCACTACGTGCTCAGGAACCTCGCCGACGCGGCGTAAGCCGTTCTCTCCCTCTCCTCCCTGAAGGGAGGAGAGGGTCGGGGTGAGGTGGGCTCGCCATTGAAACCGCCACGCACCATCCGACCTCGCGCCACGAAAGCTCGCGAACTCCGTCGCGACGCGACACCAGCGGAGCACCATCTGTGGCAAGCGCTCCGTAAATGCGAGTTACCCGGCAGACTGCGCCGACAACACCCGATCGGTAACTACATCGTCGACTTCGCCATTCCTGCAGCGAACCTCGTTATCGAGATCGATGGCGAGACGCATGCGGAGACGGCAGAAGCCGATGCCGCGCGGACCGCGTTTCTGGAATCGAAAGGCTATCGCGTGATCCGGTTCTGGAACGCCGAGGTGCACGACAACGTTGGGGGCGTCGTTCATAGAATTCTCGAAGCGCTGGAGCACCGCGAATAGCGGCAAGCAGCGCGGCGACGCGACTACCCACCTCACCCCAAACCCCTCTCCTCCCTAAAGCGAGGAGAGGGACCAAATCCGGCATCGACGCTTCGCCCCCTTTCCACCCTTCAGGGAGGAGAGGGTCGGGGTGAGGTGGGCGTCGATGACGAACTCGTTCCTGTCGGACAGAGGCGCGACGTCAGCCTTCCGGCATCTCCACCACGAACGGCTTGATGCGTTCTCGGATGTCGTCGGGGATCGGCAGCGACTTGCGGGTTTTCAGGTCGAAGTAGACCGAGACGACCTCCGACGTGGCGCCCATCTCGTTGGTCTCGGTGTTCCACATCCGGTGCAGCACGACGATCGACTTGTTGCCGAGCCGCGTCACCGCGCTCTCCACCCGGATCAGCGAGCCGACCGGCTGCTCGATCAGATACTTGATGGTATGCTGCGCATCGACCAGCGTCGCGCCGACCTCGTGCATGTCGGCCGACCCGAAACCCATCATCGACAGGATGTGGAACGCGCCCTGGTCGAACATGCCGACATAGTTCTTCACGTTCATGTGGCCCAGGTGGTCGCAGTCCCACGGATAGACCACGCCGCGGAAGGTCTCGACGAAACCGGTCATGTCTTTCTCCCTAGTTCAAACAAATGGCGTCGTCGTGCCGGCCTTGAGCCGGCATCCATGTTGATGGCGAGAACGTTCGCCGACCTTACGCACGGCGCCATGGCCCCCGGATCAAGTCCGGGGTGACGACTATCTTGTATCGACGGCAGTCCCCGATTGGTTCGGTGTCCGTTCAGTTCTCCGGCGGCCAGGCGATGAACAGTTCGGCGGCCCTGTCCCGCAAGTCATCGGGGTAGCGAACCGCCCGACGCGCCGTGGCATCGATACACACGCCGATGGAATCGAACGTCGCGCAGATCTTGCCGCTGTTCGCCTCGCGCAGGATGTGGCCGGCGCGGAAGGTCTTGTTGCCCAGTCCCAGCAGGCCGGAATGCAGCGTCATGACCTCGCCGGCGTGCAACTCGCGTCGGAAGCGGATGTCGTATTCCAGCGCACCGGTGACCACGTTGCGCTCGGCACGCGAGGCCGGATCGAGCCCCATGGCGGCCAGCATGTGGCTGACCGCGTCGCTGACCCGGTCGAGGTAGAACTGCGCCGAGAAGTGTCCCAGCTCGTCGCACTCCCACGACTTCACCGCGCTTTGCGCCGTCATCAGCGGGCCGCGCAGGCTCACGCCCGCCGGCGGCGACGACGGGCCGCCGGTTCCGGGCGCGCGCAAATCCGCCGGCCGATCGCTCAGCAACGCGTCGATCCGCTCGCGCTGTTCGGGCGCCCAGGCCATCGCGCGCCGCGCATTGAGGTCGAAGGCGATCACCGTCAGCTCGACCCGCGCCGACAGCTTCCCGTCGCTGGAGCGCATCAGGTCGGCGACGATGGTCATGGTCTTGTCGCTGGCCTCGACGAGGCGCGCGTCGATGTGCAGCGGATCGCCGGCGTGCACTTCCTGCCGGTAGTAGACCATCGCCTTGATCGCCGCGTAGCTGCGCCCGGTCTCGGCGATCACCGCCGGCGTCAGGCCGATGGCGTTGCGCAGGTGCGGCATGCCCTCGCCGGTCTTGCCCAGGTAGAACTGCACGTTCATGTGCCCGTTCACGTCGCATTCCCAGGTGTTCACCATGCCGCGGTAGAGCGGGATCGCGGTCATCGTTTCACCACCCGAGCTGGCGCGCGGCCAGGTCCTTCATGATCTCGATCGAGCCACCACCGATCTGCATCACCTTGGCCTCGCGATAGATGCGCTCGACCTTGCCGCCGCGCATGAAGGCGGCACCGCCGAACACCTGCATCGCCTGGTCGGCGCAATACTGCATCGTCGTGCTGGCCTCGTTCTTCAGCAGGCAGATGTCGGCCACCGGTCGCTCGCCCTGCTGCACCCGCCACGCGAGGTGCTCCAGCCAGGCCTGCCCGCGCTCGACACGGGCGCGCATGTCGACCAGCTTGTGCCGGATCGCCTGGTTGGCGATCAACGGCTTGCCGAACGTCTCGCGCTGGTGCGCGTAGTCGACCGCCTCGTCGACGCAGACCCGGGCGAAGCCGAGCGCCCCGGCGGCCATGGCCAGGCGCTCGCTGTTGAAGTTGAGCATGATGCCGCGGAAGCCCTCGTTCTCCTGACCGATCAGGTTCGCGGCCGGCACGCGCACGTCGTCGAAAAACAGCGTCGCGGTGTCGGAACACCACCAGCCCATCTTCTTCAGCGGCTGCCGCTCGAAGCCCGGCCGGTCGCGCTCGATCAGCAGCAACGATACGCCCTTCGCGCCCGGCCCGCCGGTGCGCACCGCCACGGTGAAGAAGTCGGCGCGCACGCCCGAGGTGATGAACGTCTTCGACCCGTTGACCACGTAGTCGTCGCCGTCGCGGCGCGCGGTGGTCTTCAGGTTGGCGACATCGGAGCCGCCATCCGGCTCGGTAATCGCCAGCGCGTGAATCTTCTCGCCGGACAGCACCTGGGGCGCGACCCGCGCCTTCAACTCGTCCGAGCCCAGCGCGATCACCGGCGGCAGGCCGATCGTATGGCTGCGCAAGCTGGCGGACAGGCCGCCGCAGCCGGCGCGCGCCAGTTCCTGCGCGATGATGATCTTCATGAACTCGTCGGCCGGGACGCCGCCATACGCTTCCGGGTAGCCGGCGCCGTGCAGACCGACCTCGGCCGACCGGACATAGAGCTCGCGCGGAAAGGTCTCGGCCTCGTCCCACTCGGCGACGAACGGCTCGATCTCGCGCTCCACGAAGCGGCGGATGGTGGCGCGGAACGCCTCGTGCTCCTCGGAGTAGTAGAGGCTCACGACG
>CAZVLI010000573.1:0-3340 GCA_964627965.1 uncultured Rhodospirillales bacterium | reverse complement strand
GCGCTACGCGTCGTTGCCGAACATCATGAAGGCGAAGAAGAAGCCGATCGACGAGAAGACCCCGGAAGAGCTGGGCGTCGATATCGCGCCGCGGCTGACGACGCTGAAGGTTGTGGAGCCGGCCAAGCGCGAAGCCGGTGTGAAGGTCGAAGATGTGGCGCAGCTGGTCGACAAGCTGCGCAACGAAGCGGGAGTGATCTGATATGGCGGTTCTGGTCATTGCCGAGCACGACAACGCCGAGCTGAACAGCGCGACGCTGAACGTGATCACCGCCGCCGGCCAGATCGGCGGCGACGTCGAGGTTCTGGTCGCCGGCCAGGGTTGCGGCGCGGTCGCCGAGCAGGCGGCCAAGGTCGCCGGCGTCTCCAAGGTGCGCGTCGCCGACGCGGCCCACTATGCCAACCGGCTGGCCGAGCCGATGGCGGCGCTGATCGCCTCGTTGGCTTCGGGCTATGACGCGGTCCTGGCGGTCGCCAACACCAACGGCAAGAACTTCATGCCGCGCGCCGCGGCGCTGCTCGACGTGTCGCAGATTTCCGACATCGTCGCGGTCGAGGCGCCGGACACGTTCGTGCGTCCGATCTATGCCGGCAACGCCATGGCGACGGTGCAGTCGGCCGACAAGGTGAAGATCATCACCGTGCGGACCACGACCTTCGCCAAGGCCGAGGCCGAGGGCGGTTCGGGTGCGGTGGAGCCGGTCGACGCGGTCGACGATCCGGGCCTGTCCAGCTTCGTCGGCGAGGAACTGTCGAAGTCGGAGCGCCCGGAACTGACCGCCGCGCGCGTCGTCATCTCCGGCGGCCGCGGCATGCAGAATGGCGAGAATTTCGAGCTGCTGAACAAGGTCGCCGACATCCTCGGCGCCGCCGTCGGCGCCAGCCGCGCCGCGGTCGATGCCGGCTACGTGCCGAACGATTACCAGGTCGGCCAGACCGGCAAGGTCGTCGCGCCGGAGCTCTACATCGCCGTCGGCATTTCCGGCGCGATCCAGCATCTCGCCGGCATGAAGGACAGCAAGGTGATCGTCGCCATCAACAAGGACGAGGAGGCGCCGATCTTCCAGGTCGCCGACTACGGCCTGGTGGCGGACCTGTTCAAGGCGGTACCGGAGCTGGAGGCCGAGCTGGCCAAGCTGCCGAAGAACTGACCGCCAGGGGCCGAGGAGCCCGACCATGATCAAGAAGATCGGCGTTATCGGCGCCGGCCAGATGGGCCACGGCATCGCGCATGTCGCGGCCCTGGCCGGTTACGACGTGCGCCTCAGCGATATCGACGCCACGCGCGTGGCCAAGGCGATCGAGCGTATCCGCGGCCACATGGAGCGTCAGGCGGCGCGCGGCCGGATCGACGCCGACAGCATCGAACCGGCGCTGGCCCGCATCGGTCAGGCCGACGACTACGGCGCCTTCGCGGATTGCGACCTGGTGATCGAGGCCGCGGCCGAGGACGAGCAGATCAAGCGCCAGATCTTCGCCGACCTGTGCCCGAAGCTGCCGCCGGAGACGCTGATCGCGACGAACACGTCGTCGATCTCGATCACCCGTCTGGCCTCGACCACCGACCGGCCCGAACGCTTCATCGGCATGCACTTCATGAACCCGGTGCCGGCGATGGAGCTGGTCGAGCTGATCCGGGGCATTGCCACCGAGGCGGCGACCTTCGAGGCCGTGCACGAGGTGGTCGAGAAGCTGGGCAAGAAGCCGACCACGGCGGAGGATTTCCCGGCCTTCATCGTCAACCGCATCCTGTTGCCGATGATCAACGAGGCGATCTACGTCCTTTACGAGGGCGTCGGCTCGGTGAAGGGCATCGACCAGGCCATGCGCCTGGGCGCGAACCACCCGATGGGTCCGCTGCAACTCGCCGACTTCATCGGCCTGGATATCTGCCTGGCGATCATGCAGGTGCTGTACGAGGGCCTGGCGGACAGCAAGTATCGCCCGTGCCCGCTGCTGGTGAAGTACGTCGAGGCCGGCTGGCTCGGCCAGAAAACCGGCCGCGGCTTCTACGACTACCGCGGCAGCGAGCCGATCCCGACCCGCTGACCGCGCGTCCGGGGTTCGCTGGACTTCAAAGCGTGGATGCCCGGGTCAAGCCCGGGCATGACGAGATAATAAGGATTCAAGAGACATCGTCATGCCCCGACTTGATCGGGGCATCCACGTGTCGATGCAACGATCGTCGTTGATCTCGTCCGACGGCTAGTCGCCGGTCTTCGCGATGTAGTGACGCATCAGGTCGATGGCGTCGGGGCTGTCCCACTTCGCCGGACCGACCAGACGGCCGACCTCGCGCCCGTCGGCATCCAACAGCACCGTCGTCGGCAGACCCTTGGTCTTGAATGCGCGATGCGTGGCCATGGTCTTGTCGACGTAGGGCTTCAGATGCGCGATGCCGACCTCGTCGTAGAACGGCAGCACCGCCTTCATGCCGGCCCGGTCGCCCGACAGCGCCAGCACCTCGAAACCGTCGCCGCCCAGTTCCGCCTGCAACGCGTCCAGGTCTGGCATCTCCACCTTGCACGGCCCGCACCAGGTCGCCCAGAAGTTCACCAGGACGACCTTTCCGGCGAAATCGGCCAGGGTCAGTGCGTTGCCGTCGGCATCTTCGAAACGCACGTCCGGCGCTGGTTTCGGTGTCTCATGCACGATAAAGTTGGCCATCGCGCCACCGACCGGCGGCGCCGCGAACGCGGGCGCGATGACGGCGACAACGACGAGGCCGACGGCGATGCCGATGTGCCGTATAACTCGTGCCGCCAAACACTCAATCGACATGAAGACCGCGTCCGTTTTCCAGGGAGTTCCGCGCATGGCCGATACCAACAAGCTCTGGGGCGGCCGCTTCGAACGCGGCCTCGCCGAGATCATGGAGAAGATCAACGCCTCGATCTTCTTCGACAAGCGTCTCTATCGCCAGGACATCGCCGGCAGCCGCGCGCACTGTAGCATGCTGGTGGCGCAGGGGATCATCACGGCCGATGACGGTGACGCGATCCTGAAAGGTCTGGATCAGGTCGAGCAGGAGATCGCCGACGGCAAGTTCGAGTTCACCGCGGCCAAGGAAGACATCCACATGCATGTCGAGGCACGGCTGGCCGAGATCATCGGCCCGGCCGCCGGCCGGCTGCACACCGCGCGCTCGCGCAATGACCAGGTCGCGACCGACTTCAAGCTGTGGGTGCGCGACGCCATCGACACCGTCGACGCCGACCTGAAGGAGTTGCTGGCGGCGCTGGCGGACCAGGCCGAGGCGCATGCCAGCACCGTGATGCCTGGCTTCACGCATTTGCAGTCGGCGCAGCCGGTCACCTTCGGCCACCACCTGATGGCCTAT
>CAZVLI010000572.1:0-3343 GCA_964627965.1 uncultured Rhodospirillales bacterium | reverse complement strand
CACGTAGCATCAGCGCCGTGCCCGCTCCCCAGATGGCGAACTGGCCCCAGAACACGCCACCGGTCCGCCGCGCGTGGTCCTCGAGGAAGTCGGCCGCCGCCTGAATCCGTTCCGGATCGCGGTCAAACGCACCAAGCAGCGTCGCCCAGGTCAGGGCGAAGGCGAGTGAGTTCGCGTCTGTTCCCGACTCCACGAGGCTATCGACAACCTTCTGCAGCCGATCGAACCCGGCCTCGCGCCGCCCCAGCGCCCATTCGACGTGGGCGTAGATCGGCTGCATGGTCATGACCGGGTTGTGCGCGAACCCAGCCGGCATGTCGCGGAAGATCGCACCGTCGACGTGATCCAGCCGGCCCAGGCATTCGCGCGCGCCGGTCAGGTCGCCCATCAGATAGGCGGCACCCGCGGTCAGGCGGACGGCGATCAGGTCGACCCACCCAGCACCGCTCTCGGCGGCGATGGCGCTCACGCGGTGGCTCGTCTCGAGCGCCTTCGGCAACTGCCCGGTCAGGACCTGACCGACATACTGGCCGTAGTGCGCGATCACCCGGGCGTTGGTCTCGTGCAGCATGGCGGCGACCTCGCCGGCTCTCTCGAAGGTCGCGATGACCTGCGGCGAACCGCCGCCGACGGCGCCGAACTGCGCCTGGCCCAGCCGGAACAGCAGCGACAGTTCGAGCCGCTCCTGGTTATCCACCGACCCAACCGCCCGCAGGAGACGCAGTGCGTTGGCGCAATGCGCCATCGCCTCTGGCTGCGCCGATCGATCGGCTGCGTCGATGCCGGCCATCTCGGACCAGTGCAGCGCCTGCTTGAGATCGCCGCCGCGCTCGTAGTGGTGCGCCAGGATTTCCGGCGCCGCTTGCGGGCCGCGGTCGGCCGACAATGCCTCGGCGATGGCGACATGCAGAACCTGGCGGCGTTGCCGCAGCAGGCTCTCGTAGGCGATGTCCTGGATCAACGCGTGCTTGAACGCAAAGGCCTCACCGTCGTCGTGCCGGATCCGAAACACGAGCTGCGCGTCGATCAGGCGCTCAAGGCCGGCATCCAGATCGATCTCGCGGTCCGCCACCTGTGCCAGCAAGTCGCGCTCGAACTCGCGGCCGACAACGGCGCCGATCTGCGCGATCTCCTTCGCCGGCCCGAGCCGGTCGAGGCGGGCCATCAACGACGCCTGCAGCGTGACCGGCACCTCGTCGTCGGCAAGATCGAAGCCCGCCTCGGCCATCGCCTTGGTCAGCTCCTCCACGAAGAGCGGCACACCGTCGGTGCGTTCGGCAATCCGGGCGACCGCCTCGTCGCTCACGTCCCGGCCGGCGATCTCGCGCACCATGACGCCGATCTGACTACGCGACAGGCGCGTGAGGTTGAGCCGCGTGACGTGTCCCTGGCCCTGGAACGGGTCCTGCCATTCCGGTCGGTGAGTGATCAGCATCAAGACGCGCTGGCCAACGAGGTTGGGCACGATGGCGGCGATCAACTCGCGCGTCGTCGGGTCGATCCAGTGGGCGTCCTCCAGGACGAAGAGCACCGGCTCCTCGCGGGCGAGACCGGCGAGCTGGTCCTGCAAGGCGCGCAAGGTCTCGATGCGCTGCTGCTGCGGCTCGATGCCCATGGCGCCGTAACGGGCCTCGAAGGGCAGCGACAGCAGGGCCGCGAAAAGCGGCGCGACGTTCGAAACGTCGGGCGTGGCTTGGCGCAACAAGTCTTCCAGCCGGTCGAGCCGGGCTTCCGGCGCATCGCCGGCAACGAAACCGGCCGCGAATTCGAGCTGTCGGATCGCCGGGTACAGGGCCGAGTTCACGTGATGCGGCGAGCACTGGTAAAGGATCTGCCGGTACCGATCGCCTTCGATGCGGTCGCGAAAGGCACGCACGATCCGAGACTTGCCGATGCCCGGTTCGCCGGAGACCAGAACCACCTGACCGTCACCGTCCTGTGCCTGGGTCCAGCGGTCGAGCAGAAGTCCGACCTCGTGGGCACGTCCGGTGAATGTGGTCAAGCGGCCACCCGGTGCCTCGAAGCGGGTCTCGGCCTCGTGGGCGGCGCGCACCGCCCACGCCTCGACAGGCTGACTGAACCCCTTCAGCGACTGCGGCCCGAGGAACTCCAGCTCGAACGCGGCGCCGACCAGCGCCCGCGTCGTCCGCCCGATCACCACGCCGCCGGGCGCCGCCACACCCTGCAGCCGGGCGGCGAGGTTCGGCGTCTCGCCGGTCACCGTGCGCTCCGGTCCGACGCTGGTCTCCGCCAGGTCGCCGACGACAACCTGGCCGGTGGCGATGCCGACACGCGCCGCCAGCATCTCCGCCGACCCTGACGCCAGCGGCAGGCGACCAACCGCCTCGACCGCGTCGAGGCCGGCCCGGACCGCCTGCAACGCCTGGTCCTCGCCGGCACTGGGCCAGCCGAAATAGGCGATGGCGCCGTCGCCGAGCCAGTTCGCCAGATAGCCGTGATTGTCGCGGATGGCTTCGGTCACCGCCGCCTGATAGCGCTGCATCAGCGCGCGCAGATCTTCCGGATCGAGGCGGCCGGACAGTTCGGTCGAGCCGACCAGATCGACGAACATCACCGTCAACTGGCGCCGCTCGGCCTCGGAGCGGACGGGCGTCGGCGCGGACGCCTCTGCCGGTTCCGTGTCGATCGGCCCGTCGCTCGACAGCTTGGCGATGGCGCTCAGAAGCCGACGCCGATGCCCGACCGACGTGACGCCGATGTCCTTCAGATCGTCGGCCGTGAGATCGGGCAGGACGCTTCCGTCGATGTCGTTGGCATCGAAGGCCTCGGCATACGCGCCAAGGCCCAGGTCCTCCAGCCACTCGTGGATGTCCAACGCCATCACCCGCCTCCCACGGACACGATACATGCCACGGGTCGCGGAAGCCCATGGTTGATCCGGCATGCGCCGCGTTGACCGCTGGCCTTAGCCGGCCGGATCGGTCAGACTGCGCGCATCCATTGGGAGTCACTCATGAGCAAATATCACCTGATCAGCTCCGTGACTTGACCCTGGGTTCAGCGCGCCGTGATCGTTATGCGTGCGAAACAGGTCGAGTTCGACGTTACCTACATCAACCTCCGCGAGAAGCCGGACTGGTTCCTCAAGATCTCGCCGCACGGCAAGGTGCCGGTGCTGCAGGTCGACGACGAGGTGCTGTTCGAATCGAACGCCATCGCGGAGTTCCTGGACGAGGTGGTAGAGCCGCGCCTGGCCCCGGCCGACCCGATCAAGCGGGCGCGCAACCGGGCCTGGACCGACTTCGTGCCGGACTTCGCCAAGGGCCTCAGCGGTATCTACTACACCAAGTCGCCCGAAGAGGTGGAAGAAGGCCTGAAGGTT
>CAZVLI010000571.1:0-3344 GCA_964627965.1 uncultured Rhodospirillales bacterium | reverse complement strand
CGAGATGATCACCGGCATCGATCTCGTCGAGCAGATGATCCGCGTCGCGGCCGGTGAGAAACTTCAGATCAAGCAGGAAGAAGTGACGCTAACCGGTTGGGCAATGGAGGGTCGCGTCTATGCGGAGGACCCGCGGCGCGGCTTCCTGCCGTCGACCGGCCGGCTCGTCCGCTGCCAGCCGCCGGAGGGCGACGGGGTGCGGGTCGACACCGGCGTCGTGGAGGGCTCGGAGATCTCGATCTACTACGATCCGATGATCGCCAAGCTGGTCTGCTACGGCGCCGACCGCGCCGAGGCCATCGCCAAGACCGAGCGCGCGCTGGACGATTATTACGTGCGCGGCATCGGCCACAACATCGCGTTCCTGACGGCCGTCATGCGCCATCCCAAGTTCCGTTCGGGCGATATTTCGACCGGCTTCATCGCCGAAGAGTTCGCCGACGGCTTCGAGGGCGCGGAATTGACCGACGACGTACGTCGGACGCTGATCGGCGTCGCGATGTTGGTGCGCTGGCGCAGCGTCGCGCGCGAGGCGGAGATTTCCGGCCAACTGCCGCACCAGAAGCCGACGCCGGCGACCGACTGGGTCGTGGATTTCGGCGGCGATGACACGGCGGCCTTTTCCGTCGCGGCAACGACCGGCGGGCTCGACCTGGCGCTGGAGGAGGCGCATCAGGTCGCGGTACGCGGCGACTGGCGGCCGGGCCAGGCGCTGTTCCAAGGCACGGTCGACGGTCGCCATGTGACGGTTCAGGTCGAGCGCCGGCCGCTCGGCTTCCGGCTGCATCACGCTGGCGTGGAGGCCGACGTTGCCGTGTACACGGCGGCAGAGGCGAAGCTGGCGACTCACATGCCCGAGAAAGAGCCGCCGGACATGTCGAAGTACCTGCTATGCCCGATGCCGGGGCTGGTTCTGGCGGTGCACGTCGCGGAAGGCGAGCAGGTCAAGGCCGGCCAACCGCTGGCAGTGGTCGAGGCGATGAAGATGGAGAACGTCCTGCGCGCCGAACGCGATGGCGAGGTCGCGGCCGTGAAGGCGGCGCCGGGCGACAGCCTCGCGGTCGACGAGGTGATCCTGGAATTTGCCTAGGGTCGTCCGCCTCCTGACGATCACCGGCCGGGTGCAGGGCGTCTGGTATCGCGGCTGGACGGTGGAGACCGCCACGGCGCTTGGCCTGGACGGCTGGGTCCGCAACCGACGCGACGGCAGCGTGGAGGCGCTCGTCGCGGGCGAGGCGACCGCCGTCGACCGCTTCATTCAAGCCTGTCACGACGGCCCGCCGGCGGCCCGGGTCGATGGCGTGTCGGTGAAAGAGGCCGCCGATGCGCCGGACCCGGGTTTCGCGCAGCGCGCGACGGTCTAGGTCGTCCGTCGGCGCAGCCAGATGAGGCCCACTGCGAGGGCCATCAAGGGCAGGCTCGCCGGTGCCGGCACATCGCCAGCGACCTCGTCGTCAAGGAAGAAGATACGTGGCGACTCCTGGAAGCCATCGACCTGAAGCGGATCGGAGAACGCGTAGCCGGCGATTTCCGCGCCGCCGACGACTTCAGCAATCATCGACAACGAATAGGAGAAGTCGGCGTAACCGCCGCCGGGAATGACGCCGATGTCGACGGTCTGGAACGACAGCGGAATCGTGACCTCGAAGCCGTCGTCGGTGGCGCCGATATCCTCGCCCGAATAGGTGACAACGGTGTCGGTGCCGAAGACGCCGTTCTCGACCATCTGGATGCCGGTCGACCAGTTGATGAAGTCGAAGAAGTCGTCATTCTCGTCGAAGATGAACCCCAAAATGCTCAGGCTGAACGTCACGCTGGAGCCGGTGTTCGCCAGCAACAACATCTGGCCGCCGTCGATGATGAAGCGAAGCTCGGCCTGGCGGTCGATGCTTGACGTGTTCGGGACGAAGTCGTTGGAGATCAGCACGCCATTGGACACCGTGCCCTGCTGCGACATCTGGCCCTGGATGCCCAGGTTGCCGAAGGCGCCGACCGAGCCGCGCGCCGAGCCCGAGGGTCCGAATACCTGGGCAATGATGTCGTCGGCGCCGGGCACCAGCGGATCCTCGACGTTGTCGCTTTGCGTCAGGACGACCGTGCCGTCGTCATAGTTGGCGGTGACGCTCTGGAAGACCGTGGCGTAGGCCGCCGCCGGCCCGACCAGTAGTCCAGCCAACGCGAGCAGACAGGTGGGTGCGAAACGCATCTAAGCTCCTCCTTTGGCCCCAACCATTGGAGGATTTCGTGCCGCCCTCGCGGACCGCTATGCGTTTTGCGCAGCGACTGTCCGCTTAGCGCCAAAAAGCGCGATCCCACAGTACTGCGCAGAAGATGTCACGCCATCCGCCGTCGTCCAACGTGTCGGTCGTCACAGGCAACGGCGTCGCGAGCGTTAACCATGTCGGCGATTGGAAGGTCGCGACAGGGGGAGAAATCGCGATGACCGCTGTACAACCGATGCGGATGAACAACTTTCCGGCGCTTCGTGCCGCGCGGTTTGAAGAGGTGGAGGGGCTACTCGCAGGGAAGGGTCTTCGTGCGGAGCGCGAGGGACCGGGCGAGACGGCACGCTTCAACACCGTCTATCGCGACGGCTGGTATCTGGCGCACATGGACTACGAGATGCCGCTGCGGATCAGCGCGGCGGCCGATCGCGACGACTACACGCTGTATCTGCCGCTCGTGGGCGGTGTCGAGGCGAGCGACGGGCGTGACACGGTCGATTGCGGGTCGGTGCGCACGGTTCTGACGTCACCGCAACGGCCATTGGTGACGCGGACTTCAGCGAACGCCAGCCGCGTGAACCTCACGATCAAGCGCGAGGTGATGTTGCGCCATTTCACGACGCTGCTCGGCGAGGAACCGACTCGTTTACCGGCCTTCGAATTCGCCTTCGACCAGAGCCGGCCGGAAGTACGGGCCTATCTCACCTATCTCTGGGGCGTGATCGCCGCGATCGAGCAAGACAGCGGCTTCCTAGATCAGCCGCTGGTCGGCGCGGCCGTGGAGCAGGCGCTGGTGATGGGCCTGCTGCTGAACCAGTCGCATGATCTCAGCGGTCTGCTCCGCCAGGACGCGGCCGGTCCGGCGCCGGCCGACGTGAAGCGCGTCGTCGATTACATAGAGGCGCACATGGCCGACGACATCAGCCTCGCCGACCTCGCGGCGGCGGCCGGCGTGCCTGCGCGGACGCTGCAGGCGCACTTTCGCGACCGCTTCGACTGTGGCCCGATGGCCTATCTACGCGACCGTCGGCTGTGCCGGGCGCGGCAGGATCTGCTTGCCGGAGAGCCGGAGGAATCGGTGACTGCGGTGGCGCTGCGCTGGGGCTTCGGCAGCCTGGG
>CAZVLI010000570.1:0-3355 GCA_964627965.1 uncultured Rhodospirillales bacterium | reverse complement strand
GGCGCCGCCCGCAGCAGCATGAGATAGACGTGCTGCACGCGGGCCATGTCGAGCTTCGGCCGTGCCTCCATGTCGACCTGCACGCCGGCCTTGGCCAGCGCCTCGACGGTCGCCTGAAGCTGAGCGGTGAGCTCGCTGTCCTGCTTGCAGGCCGGGCTCTCGAGCATCACGCCGACCTTGAAGTCGGCGAAGCTGGTCTTGCGCGGCGCCGGCAGTTCCAGCTTCCAGCCTTTGGCCTCCTCGCCATGCGGGCCGGCGAGCACGTGCAACAGCATCGCCAGATCGTCCGCCGTCCGCGCCAGCGGTCCGCACACCGCGATGTCGAGGAAGGAATGGTCGCCGGGCAACTGGTGGCCGTGGCCCGGCACGATGTTCATCGTCGGCTTGTGCCCGAAGACGCCGCAGTAGTGCGCCGGGTTACGGATCGACGCACCGATGTCGGAACCGATCTCCAGGCTCGACAGGCCAGCGGCCAGCGCCACCGCCGAACCGCCGGACGACCCGCCTGGCGTACGCCCCAGATCCCACGGGTTGTTGGTCGTGCCGTAGATGTCGTTGAAGCTCTGCCAGTCGGCCAGGTTCAGCGGGATGTTAGACTTGCCGTAGATCACCGCGCCGGCATCAAGCAGGCGCGTCACCGTCACGGCATCGGCGTCAGGATAGTTGTCCTTGAACGCCGGGATGCCCCAGGTCGACGGCGAGCCGACCCAGTCGTAGCTGTCCTTGATCGTCGCCGGGACGCCGTGGAACGGTCCCCAGCGCTCGCCCCGCGCCAGCGCCGCGTCGGCCTCGGCCGCGCGCGCCTTGGCCTTGTCGATCTGGGTGAAGATCACCGCGTTCAGCGCCGGGTTGAACCGCTCGTAACGCGCCAGATGCAGGTCGAGCAGCTCGGCCGCACTGATCTGCTTGTCGGCGATCATGCGAGCCTGTTCCAGGGCGGGGCGAAGCGGGATATCAGACATTCGTGAGCTCCGTCGGACGAATTTCTGCCAGGGTAGTCGGCGGCGACGGCTTGCGCCACGTCCGCCCACCGCCGATCCTGCCGCCGGAAGGCGCAACCGGGGAGCAGGCATGACCTTCGAAGAACTGAAAGCGGCGGTGGCCGAGGGGCGCATCGACACCGTCCTGGTGTGCTTTCCCGACATGCAGGGCCGGCTGATCGGCAAGCGCTTCCAGGCGCAGTATTTCGTCGACGAGGCGCATGCCGAGACCCACGCCTGCGACTACCTGCTGGCCAACGACATCGACATGGAACCGGTGCCCGGCTACGCGGCGGCGAGCTGGGAGCAGGGCTACGGCGACTTCGTGCTGCGCCCGGACATGGCGACGCTGCGTGCCGTTCCCTGGCAGGAGGGCACGGCGATGGTGCTGTCCGACGTGCTCGACCACCACCACGCGCCTGTGCCGCACAGCCCCCGCGCAATTCTGCAGCGCCAAGTAGAGCGGCTGGCGGAACGGGGCATGACCGCCTACCTCGCCTCGGAGCTGGAGTTCTACCTGTTTCGCGAGCCGTATCGCGATCTGGCGGCGAAGGTCTGGCGCGACGCAGCGACGGCCGGCGACTACATCGAGGACTACCACATCTTCCAGACCAGTCGCGAAGAGCCGGTCATGCGCGCGATCCGCAACGGCCTGCAGGCCGCCGGCGTGCCGGTGGAGAACTCCAAGGGCGAGTGGGGGCCGGGCCAGGAGGAGATCAACGTCCGCTATGCCGACGCGCTGACCATGGCCGACCGGCACGTGATCCTGAAGAACGCGATCAAGGAGATCGCCGACCAGGCCGGCCACGCGGTCACCTTCATGGCCAAGTGGCGCGACGACCTCGCGGGCAACTCCTGCCATATCCACTGCTCGCTGTGGGACAAGGGCGGCGCGACGCCGCTATTCCTCGATCCACCGGCCGAGCACGGCATGTCGGCGACCATGCGGCACTTTCTCGCCGGCCAGCTTGCCCACGCCCGCGACATCACCCTGCTGCTCGCGCCCTACCCCAATTCCTACAAGCGGTTCGTCGCCGGCACTTTCGCGCCGACTAACGCGGTCTGGTCCGGCGACAACCGCACCGCCGGTTTCCGCATGGTGAGCGCCGGCAGCAAGTCGATCCGAGTCGAGTGCCGCATCGGCGGCGCCGACCTGAACCCCTACCTCGCCTTCGCCGGCCTGCTGGCCGCCGGGTTGGCCGGCATCGAGGCGAAGATGGAGCTGGAGCCGATGCTCGCCGGTGACGTCTACCAGCGTGACGACGTGCGACGCATTCCCGAGACGCTGCGCGAGGCCATCGACGCAGCCGACAAGTCCGCGATGCTGCGCGCCGCCCTCGGCGACGACGTCGTCGAACACTACCTGCACGCCGCACGCTGGGAGCAGCAAGAGGTCGACCGCCACGTCACCGACTGGGACCTGCGGCGCGGGTTCGAGCGGTACTGAGCATGACCGAAGAACGGGTATTCATCGCCGGCGCCGGGCCGGTGGGCATGGTGGCCGCGGCGCGGCTGGCGCGGGCCGGCGTGCCGGTGACTGTATTCGAGAGCCTGCCGGACCTGGCCACGGAGTCGCGCGCGTCGACCTTCCATCCGCCGACGCTGGACATGCTGGACGAGATCGGTGCGGCGGCGCCGCTGATCGCCGACGGCCTGAAGGCGCCGAAGCTGCAATACCGTTCAACCCGCTTCGGCGTGCTGGCGACCTTCGACTTCGGCGATATCGCCGACCTCACGAGCCACCCCTACCGGGTGCAGGCCGAGCAGTTCAAGCTGACCCGCATCATCCTCGACGGCCTGCGCGGCGATCCCAACGTGGAGGTCGTCTTCGGCAAGGGCGTACGCGACGCCAGCCAGAACGACGACGGCGTCACGGTGACGCTGGAGGACGGCGAAACGCGAGCAGGCCGCTGGCTGATCGGCGCCGACGGCGCCAGCTCCGCCGTGCGTCGCGCCGCCGACATCGAGTTCGAGGGCTTCACCTGGCCGGAGCGGTTCCTCGTCGTCAGCACGCCGTTCGATTACTTCAAGGTCATCGACGACCTGGTCGACGTCACCTACGTCGCCGATCCGGTGCAGTGGCATTTCCTGCTGCGCATCCCCGGCCTGTGGCGGGTGATGTTCCCGATCCCGGCCGACATGCACGACGAGGCGGCGTTGGCCGAGGACTACGCGCACGCGCGCCTCGCCAGCATCGTGCCCGGCACCGGGCCGTTCGAGATCGCCCATGTCACGCTCTACCGGGTGCACCAACGCGTCGCCAAGACCTTCCGCCAGGGCGCCATGTTCCTGGCAGGCGACGCCGCGCACATCAACAACCCGCTGGGCGGCATGGGCATGAACGGCGGCATCCACGACGCGGTGAACCTGACCGA
>CAZVLI010000569.1:0-3370 GCA_964627965.1 uncultured Rhodospirillales bacterium | reverse complement strand
ATGTTCGCCTCGGCCGCCTGGCTGGTCTGGGTCCTGGCGCAGCAGACCGATCCGGACTCGGTGCTGGCGGTGCTGCTCGGCGGTGTCGCGCTCGGTGCCGCCGCGTGGCTGTTCGCGCGGCGCGGAAGGGTCTCCGGCGCGCTGGCGCTGGTCTCGCTGCTGGCGGCGCTGTGGCTGGCGATTTCGGTACGGCCGTCCGATCGACCGGCACTCGTGGTCGCCGGCGACGGCGCGGAGAGCTTCACCCAGGCGCGCTTCGACGAGCTGCGCCAGCGCGGCGAGCCGGTGCTGATCAACCTGACCGCCGCGTGGTGCGTGACATGCAAGGTCAACGAACGCGTGGCACTCTCCAGCCAGGCCTTCCGCGACGCACTGGCCGAGCGCGGCATCGCCTACCTGGTCGGCGATTGGACCCGCGAGGACCCGGACGTCACCGCGATGCTGCGCCGGTTCGACCGCGCCGGCGTGCCGCTCTATGTCCTGTTCTATCCCGACGACCGGCCGCCGATGGTGCTGCCGCAGATCCTGACCGAGACCATTGTCGTCGACGCGTTGAACTCGATTCCACCAACCAAGGGGGACCCGACATGATGCACCACCGTTCGATCATCGCCGCCGCGACCGCGCTGCTGTCGCTGGCCTGGGGCGCCAACGAGGCCGCCGCCGCGAAGCCGGAGATCGGCCAGCCGGCGCCGGCCTTCACCGGCAAGACCGCAACCGGGGGCGACCTCGACCTGACCAAGTATCGCGGTAAGACCGTGGTGCTGGAGTGGACCAACCACGACTGCCCCTACGTGCGGAAGCACTACGGCGCGGAGAACATGCAGGCGCTGCAGAAGCAGGCCGCCGACGACGGCGTCGTCTGGCTGTCCGTGATCTCGTCCGCGCCCGGCCGCCAGGGTTACCTGGAGGGTCCCGACGCGCTGAGCGAAGCCGCCGGCAAGGGCGCTGCGCCGGCCGAGATCGTGCTCGACCCGGAGGGCACCATCGGCAAGATGTACGACGCCCGCACCACGCCGCACATGTACATCGTCGCGCCCGACGGCACCCTGGCCTACAAGGGCGGCATCGACGACAAGCCGACCGCCAACCCGGCCGATATCCCCGGCGCCACCAACTACGTGACACTGGCGCTGGCCGAGATGGCCGCCGGCAAGCCGGTCAGCAACCCGTCGACCCGCGCCTACGGCTGCTCGGTTAAGTACGCCTGGTAGGCACGCCTATGCATCCTTGAAGCGGCCGTCGCGCCAGGCGATGGCCGCCTTCAGGCCCTGTTCGCGCCGGATGCGGCCGAACTCCTGTTTCTCGAAGGAGGGCGTGGCGTTGATCTCCACGTCGATGTCGAGACCCGTGGCCAACGCCTGCCGCATGCCCATCGCCTCGTAGCTGCGGTTCACCGCCTGCTTGGTCTTCAGCACCGAGACCGATGACGCCTTGGCGATCTTGCCCGCGAGCGACAGCGCCGTCGCCTCCACCTCGCCCGCCGGCACCAGCCGGTTGACCAGCCCCATGCGCAGCGCGTCAGCCGCCGGGATGCGGTCATCGCCGGTCAGCAGGATCTCCTTGGCCTGCTTCGGCCCGGTCACCCACGGGAACAGCATCGCCACCGCGCCGGTGCCGAACCGCACCTCCGGCTCGCCGAACGTCGCGTCATTGGCCGCCACCGTCAGGTCGCAAGCGAGCGACAGTTCGAACGCCCCGGCCAGGCAGTAGCCGTGCACCGCCGCGATGGTCGGCTTCGGCGACTCCCAGAACCGAATGATGAAGTCGAACTGCAGCCCCATCTGCGCCCGCACCTTGTCGACCGTGCTCATGTCGCGCTCGGCCGCGGCGCGCAAGTCGAACCCTGCCGAGAAGCATCGCCCGTTGCCCGACACGACGATGGCGCGCACGTCGTCGTCGCGGTTCAGCTCGTCGACCGCCGCCATCGTTTTGATCATCAGCTCGTTGTTGAAGGCGTTCATCCGCTCCGGCCGGTTGAAGCGAATACGCCCGATCCCATCGGCGGCCTGTACCTCGATCAGCGGCGGCGTATCGGTCATCTCATGCTCCCGGATTCAGTTGCGGCAACGATGCCACAGACCCCGGCCCTTGCCATCGCAAGCCCAGTTCCCATATCCAGGCCGGACCTTGGTGAAGTCGAAAATGTCTATATTTTTCAATCGTTTCTGTCGTGTTTCAGTGCTGTTTCTGGGGCTGCTCGCCGTCGCGCCGCAAACCGCTCTCGCGGCCGACCCGGTCGGTCGCGTGGTGCGCCAAGCGGGCCATGTGGAGGCGCGGTCCGGCGCCGAGTTGCGGGCCTTGCGGCCGGGTGCGGCGGTGTTCGTCGCCGACCGCATCGTCACCGGCGACGACAGCAAGGTCGCGATCCGCTTCGCCGACGGCGCCGAGCTCAGCGTCGGCGCCGCCACGCAGGTCGAGATCTCCGACTACGTCCTGGCGGCCGACCGTAGCGGCATCCGCGGCCGCCTCACCCTGCTGATCGGCATCGTGCGCACCAGCCTCGCTGGCCTGTGGCGCGACGGGTTCGAGGTCGAGACCCGCGCCGCCGTCGCCGCGCTGCGCTCCACCGATTGGGTGACCGAGATGACCGCCGGCAAGGCCGCCGTCTTCGTGGTCGAGGGCGTCGTGGCGGTGACAGGCACGGCCACCTCGGAGACGGTCGTGCTGCGTCGAAGCGACGGCACCGACGTGCCGGTCGGCGGCGCGCCCAGCGCGCCGAAACAATGGGGCCGCAATCGTGTCGACGCGGTGCTCGCCCGCACGACCGTGCCATGAGGGCGCTGCGCCTGGAGACGTGGCTGATCGCGGCACTGACGGTCGTCTTTGCCGGGCTGTACCTGACCGCGCGGGACACCGGACCGTTGCAGGCCGTGGAGGGCGTGGCGCTGAACCAGCGCTTCGCGCTGCGCGGGCCGACCACGCCCGGCCAGGACGTCGCCATCGTCGCCATCGACGAAACCAGCCTCGGCAAGCTCGGCCGCTGGCCGGTCTCGCGCGCCGTGCTGGCTGACGCGGTGCGACGCATCGCCGACGGCGGCGCCAGCGTCATCGTCGTCGACCTGCTGCTGGTCGGCGAGGAAGAGACCGGCGCCGACGTGGCGCTGGCCGCCGCCATGAGCGAGGCCGGCAATGTCGTCATCCCCTATGCCTTCCTGTTCAACGGGCCCGTCCACGACCGGACGATCCCCGCGGCGGTGATGCGTACGGCGCACGGTGCGGTCCTCATCGATGCCGCGGCCGACGCGAGCCCGGCCGGACAAGCCGTGCTGGCGCCGCTACCGACCTTCCTCGACGTCGCGTCGCCCGCGCACGCGACCGTGCTCCTGGCCAATGACGGACACCTGCGCTTCACTCATCCGGCGATCCG
>CAZVLI010000568.1:0-3371 GCA_964627965.1 uncultured Rhodospirillales bacterium | reverse complement strand
CTCAGGCTGCCGCCGGGTCGGTATCTTGCCTGCAATGGCTGGGTTCGACAACGAATGGGCCGAGCACGGCGAGGATAGCTGGTTGCTAATAACCGTTGCCTTGCCGTCGGCCGACAATCACGGCGGCTTCGACGACCGGAAGCGCGGTCTGTTGCTGCACGTCCTGGAGGCGTGGCTCACGGACAATCATCGCGTCCCCGCCCTGCTGCCCGGCACCCGCAATCGTCGCAACAGCGACGCGGTCACAGTCGGCTTCCGCCAGGACGAGGCCGAGATCGCGCTGGCCTTTCGCAAGTTCTGCAACGGACTGGGTATCGGCAACAGCCTGAGCCAGTCCCGTGTCTTCCCCAACCATTGCGCGCGTACCACGCCGCGACAACGTTCACCGCTGGAGCCGCGCACGTGATCGACAACGCCATCGACATCGTCTGCAACCTCTACACCCCGCGAGAGGTGCGCGAGGGCCGAACTGGCCTGGACGATGAGTTCAAGAACCAGGTGCGGATGTCGCCGGAGATGCGCGACGGCGTGTCGGTCCCCGACTATCTCGCGAAGATGGATCGCGCCGGCATCGCGAAATCGCTGCTGATCGCCGTGCGCGCCGGCGACATGGCGGTGAAGGGCTCGTTCGACATTCCCTACGAGCGGGTGCACGAGGTCTGCCAGCAACACCCGACGCGCTTCGCCGGGCTCGCCGGGGTCGATCCGTACCGTGGCATGCAGGGCCTGCGCGACCTTGAACAGGCGGTGAAGGAGTTCGGCTTCGTCGGCGCCCATCTCTACCCGCACTGGTTCGGGCTGCCGCCGGACCACGCCAAGTACTACCCGTACTACGCCAAGTGCTGCGAGCTCGACATCCCGATCATGATGCAGGTCGGGCACAACCTGGTGTATTCGCGCGAGCGCCGCCTGCCCTCCGTCGCGCAGCCGATCAGGCTCGATCAGGTCGCCATCGACTTCCCGGAATTGCGGCTTCTGGGCATCCACATCGGCGTGCCATGGACCGACGAAATGATCTCCATGGCCTGGAAACACGAGCACATCTACATCGGCGCAGATGCTTATGCGCCAAAGCATTGGCCGAAACAGCTCGTGCATTACATGAACACCTACGGGTCGCACAAGGTGCTGTTCGGCACCGACTGGCCGGTGATTGACCCCGAGCGGGCGATGGTCGAGATCTCCGAGCTTGGCCTTCGCGAAGAGTCGGCGCAGAAGGTCCTGCGCGACAACGCGCTGCGCGTGTTCAAGCTCGATCAGGCGACAACGAAGCCGGCGCCACGCCCCGCTGCCGCGCCGCGCCCGACATCGGCCTCACCGCCACCGCCTTTGCCCAGCGTCGCGCGCCCGGCCGGCGTCGCCAATCCGCGCGATCTGGTGGTGCGTTCCGATGGTTCGATCGGCGTGAAGGACAGCTAGGCCGATGGATCGCGCGCCGAGCGGCAACTACCGCGGCCTGACCCTGGCGACCGGCATCCGTTCGTCGGCGCTGCGCACGCCGAACAAGACGGCACTCGTCCAGGGCGACCGCAAGACCAGCTACGCGCAGCTAGTCGAACGGATCAATCGGGCCGGCAACGCCGGCATCGGCGATCTCGGCCTGAAGCCGGGCGACAACGTTGCCATCGTCGCCGACAACCGGCCGGAGTACATCGAGGTCGTCGTCGGCCTGTCCGGCATCGGCTGCGCCGTCGCCACGCTCAACCCCCGCCAGACACCCGGCGAGCTGCAGTTCATCTTCGAGGATTGCGCCGCCCGTGCCGTGTTTGTCGCCCCGAACTACGCGGACGCCGTCCGGGCATCCGGCGCGGCCGGCGTCGAACGAGTGATCGAGTTCGGCGACGACTACGAGACCTGGCTGTCGAAAGCCCGCCCCGACCTGCCGCCCTACGAGCCGGCGGAGTGGGACAATTTCACCATCTGCTACACCTCCGGCACGACCGGCAAACCAAAGGGCGTGGTGCTGCCACACCGCAGCCGGACGCTGATCGCGCTGGCCGAGTCGGTGGAGTACGGCTGCTACGGACGCGACGACAGCTTCCTTGCCTTCGCGCCGATGTTCCACGGCGCAGGCTTCTCCTTCGCATTCACCTCGGTGTTCCTGGGCGGCACCTGCGAGATCGTCGCCGGCTTCGATCCGGAGCACATCCTGGCGCGGCTGCACGAGGGGCGACACACCGGCGTGTTCATGGTGCCGACACACTTCCACGGGCTGTTCGCACTGGAGCAGCCCGTGCTGGACCGCTACAGCGCGCACAAGCTCAAGGCCATCGTGTGCAACGCCGCCCCGCTGCCAGAGGCGACGAAGTACAAGGTGCTGGACTATTTCGGCGACGGCCTGCTGCACGAGACCTACGGCTCGACCGAGACGGGCATCGTCACCAACCTCCGGCCGCACGACATGCGCCGCAAACAGAACTGCGTCGGCCAGCTCTTCCCGACCTACGAGGCAAAGCTGCTGGACGATGACGGCAACCCGGTCGCTCCGGGCGAGGTCGGCGAGCTCTACGCGGCCTCGCCGATGCTGTTCAACGGCTACTGGAACCGCCCGGAGGAGACCGCCGCCGGCTTTCGCGACGGCCTGTTCTCAGCTGGCGACATGGCCCGCCAGGACGAGGAAGGCTACTTCTATATCGTCGACCGGAAGAAGGACATGCTGATCACCGGCGGCGTGAACGTCTATCCGCGCGAGATCGAGGACGTGCTGCGGCAACTCCCTGCGGTCACAGATGCCTGCGTCGTCGGCAAGCCGGACGACTACTGGGGCGAGGCGGTCGTCGCCTTCGTGGTCAGCGATGACGGCGCCCTCTCGGAGGACGCGGTCATCGAGCATTGCAAGACTCGGCTCGGCGGCTTCAAGGTGCCGAAGGAGGTGCGCTTCATCGATCAGGTGCCGCGCAACCCGACCGGCAAGATGCTGAAGCGCGAGCTGCGCGACCGCCTGGCGCAAGACGGATGAGCACCGACGCCGAACGCTACCTGATCCCCTGCCCTGGCGGCCGCCAGGTCCACCTGCACAAGCTCGGCCAGGGGCCGGTCGTGGTTCTGCTGCACGAGTCGCCGCGTTCGGCGTGGGCGCTGATGCCGCTGGCCGAAAGGCTGGCCAAGCGTTTCACGGTGCTGGCACTGGATACACCTGGCTTCGGCCTGTCCGACCCGCTGGCCGAACCACGCCCGGACATGTCGCATTACGCCGCGGCACTGGCGGAACTGTTCGACGCCATCGGACTGGAACGCGCCTGCGTCTACGGCACCCACACCGGTGCCTGCATCGCCATGGCCTTCGCCGACCGCTACCCGGAGCGGACATCGCTGGCCGTTCTCGACGGCTACCCGGTGTTCACCGAGGCGGAGCAGGAGGAGCATCTTGA